>JBFMCT010000002.1:172067-181740 GCA_040754375.1 Actinomycetota bacterium | reverse complement strand
GTGGCCAGCCAGCTGCCCGTCGAGAAGTGGCACGCGGCCATGGCGGACCCGACCTTGGCCGAGGCCGTGCTCGACCGCGTCTTGCAGGCCGCCCACCGCATCACGGTCAAGGGTCCCTCCATGCGCAAGCGCCAGCCGGGACCGTCGACCGGGGCCGACGCGTGATCGTTCCCATAACCTTCGCCGGGAAGGAGGTCACGACCAGCCCCACGCCCAACTGAACGTCATCGGCGCCGTCCCCGACCGTGTCCGGAATCAACCGGAACGGGTGTCCGGAATCAACCGGAACAGGTGTCCGCTTTCGCCGGATTACGCACCTAGGGATAGCAGCCTTTTCGGCCTCGAGCCCGGTAGCCGGCCTTCTCCTTGGGGTAGGCGCGTCAGCTCTCGCCATCAGCGCAGCGTTCGTGGACCCGACGTGCAGTGGCGGGCAAATTGCTAAGACCGCCCTAGTCGGGATTGCCTCAGCCGGAACTGGAGGGACCGCGATCGGAATCGCGAAGGGGCTAGGGCATGCTGCTTGGGCGGCTGACGCGAACAGGATCGGCGGTGCTGCTGGTGCTTTCTCGGCCATCCATAGCCCGTTTGGGTGCTGACCTTATGAGAATGGAGTGGTCTGAATGAATCAACCCTGTGAGCTTTGTAGTGGGCACCTGTTCCACCGGATAACGTGCCCGAATCTTACGCGAACGGCCTGGATTTATGCCGCCTGCCTCACTGGTGCGATCGCGTTCACTGCGGCTCTCGGCGAGCCAAGTCTCAGCGGATTCGTTGCCGCCGCTGTGCTGGTACTCGGAGTCATTCTCGCATCCACTATTCTACGGAGACGTGGACGACGTTGAGGCGGCCCCCTCCTGACATGGTGGTCACCGGCCAGCACCAGAGGCGGAGGTACCCCAACGTCTACGGCGACATCATGGCCACCGCCGACGCCTCCGGGACCAAGGATGTTGCTCCGGTGACGGGCTGGACAGCGATCAGCCACGCAGGGCTCGCTGCTTGGATTCTCTCTTGTGGCGGGTTAGCTCTCTGGGCCTACCTTAAGCGAGTGAGGTAGGGCATGGCCTTCCTCTCGGGGTTTCCTTCTTGGCTACGGCTTTCATCGCAGGGCAGCGGCAGCCCAGTGCCTGCTAGTTACATTAGTAGGGGGGCATTGACTGTAATGCTCGATCCTCGCTCGACTCGATAGCGAGAAAGGATGCGCGACCGTGAGATACTCTCGGGGGAACGCATGGGCGATGCGTGAGATCGCCAAGAGACCGGTATTGTGTTCGGTGCTGTTCGGCGTGAAGTTGGGAGCTTTTGGCTTGTTAGTGGGAACTCCGTTACCGGTCGCGACTGGCGTAGGCGTCGCGCTGTCGATCCTGATATATGTTCTCTACAGACCTGGAGGACCAGGGCAGCGATGGGTCGACGACTTGTCCGACGGATGAGGGACCTCGGCGGCACCTTACTGGCCACGGCCTCCTACGACCCCGCCACCGGGGAGCTGACCTCGGTGGCCTACGGCAACGGGACCACGCTGGCCGAGCTCGGCCGCAACAGGGCCGGGGCGGCCACCACCTTGGCCTGGGCCTTCGCCGGGGGGGCCACGGCCAGCGACGAGGTGTGGCGCTCGCGCACCGGCCGGGTGGCCGACCAGCGCGTCGACGGCACCGACGCCCACCCCGGCACGGGGGGCTTCGGCTCCTTGGGCTCGGCCAACTTCGGCTACGACGGCGCCGGCCGCCTGGTCGTTGCCAAGGTGGCGGGCCACGACCTGTCCTACGAGTTCTCGGCCACCGCCGCCTGCGGGCCTGCCCAGGCCGCGGGGCTCAACACCAACCGCACCCGGGCCGTGGACAACGGCGGGGCCACCGACTACTGCTACGGCACCGACGACCACCTGCTCTCGAGCTCCCCGGCCACCGTGGCCCTGGCCTACGACAGCCGGGGCAACGTGGTGGGCCTCGACGGCCAGGAGCTGGTCTTCGACGGGGCCAACCGCCACGTGGCCACCCGACACAAGGGCAAGTAGCGATCTCTAGCTACTTCGACCTGAAGAACTTGGCCGGCCGACCACACCGATGGCCCTGGTCGGCCTGCACCGGCCCCCGCAACCCCGTTCCCGGCCCTCGCTTCGATCTCCGCCGCCCGTTCGGTCCCTTGCCGGACCGTCGGGGCCTGCGGAGTGAAGCGGGAGGCGGGGAACGGGGCTCAGGCGACGGCTGCACCGGCACGCCCTGGCGGTGGGCCGGTCCCCCGGTCGGCGGGGCGCTTGGCTGCCGGCTTGGTGACGGGAACGGTCACCGTGCCGGCCTCCTCGATCAGGGCGCTGACCTTGGTGGCGTTGTGGGCGAGGACGCCCCACCCGCACCAGGCCCGGGTGCCGCCGATCCCGTCGATGCGCGAACGTGCCCAGCCGTAGTCACGCTTGAGGTGGGATATGCGCGCCTCCGAGCCGGTGCGCCACTTGACCAGCTTGGTGAAGGCGCCGCCCCGCTGCACCTTCAGGCGGGCAGCGCCGGGCTTGCCGCGCCGGGGGATGGCCACGCGCTTGACGCCGAGGGCTTCGAGGTCGGCGTCGACCTTGGCCTCGCCGTAGCCGCGGTCCGCGGTAACGGCCTTGGGCGCACGACCGAAGCGGGCTGTGATGCGGGCGATGGCGGGCACCAGCATGGGGGCGTCAGGCGGGTTGCCGACCACGACGGTGTGGTCGAGCACGATGCCGTCGGCGTTGTCCACCACCTGGGCCTTGTAGCCGAACTCCACGGGCTTGCCCAGGCGGCCCTTGGCGATGGGGCGGGCATCGGCGTCGTGGAGGCTGACCACCCGCGTCGAGCCGTCGGGGACGCCGCCGGCCAGGCGGGCCCGGGTCTGGGCCACGACGCGCTCGACCAGGTCCGCCGTGCGCTCGAGCTCGGCGACCATCGCCGCGGCCCGGCCCGTGGCCGACATCACCTTGCGGCGAAGGCCCCGGCGGGCATTGAGTGCGACGTGGCGGGCATCGGCGATGGCCAAGGTGGCGATCGTGGCCATCTCACCGGTGATGGCCTTGGCCTCCTCCTTGGCGTCGTCGCTGCGCCGGCGCAGCCAGGCCCCGATGGCATGGGCCCGCCGGCGCACCGATCGGGTGCGGTCCCGGGCCGTGGTCCGTGTGGCCAGGCCGGCGGCCTTGATCTGGCCAGCCAGGCGGGCGAGCTTGGCCACGCCCTTGGCCAGGAGCCCCGAGTCGGTCGGGTAGCAGATGTCGGCCTCCACCACCGTGGTGTCCGCCCGGGCCCTGTCGGTCTTGATGACCTTGCTCTCGGCCGCCTTGGCCAACAGCGCTTCGTTGAGGCCCTCCACCGCCCGCTCGCCGCAGCGGGAGGTGATCTTCATCAGCGTGGTGGGATGCGGCGGCGCCTGGTCGAGAGGGACCCGGCAGAACCGCCGCCAGGCGATGGAGTCGGCCACCTCACGGCACAGAGGCTCGTAGCCCAGCCGGTAGCGGTACTTGAGGAACATCATGCGCAGGTAGGTCTCGATGGGGATGGACGGCCGCCCGATCACGGGGTCGAAGAACGGCCGGAAGGGTTCGAAGAACCGCTTGTCGTCGAGCAGCTCGTCGATCGCGGCGAGGTCGCCGGGCAGGCCCAGGCAGCACTCCGGCAGGATGGACTCCCACAACGTCGGCTGCGGGCTTGTCGTTCTCAGCACGGTCGCTCCAATCTCTTGCGCAACGGGAGGTTGGAGCCATCCTGACGACATTCGGGCCGGATCGCGAGCACCCTGGCAATGCAAAAGCCCAGTTCACAGGCCTTTTTGGCACCTACTTTTTCAGGTCGAAGTAGCTAGCACTGGAGCGTGTGGAGGAAGGTGCGATTTGAGAAGACGCCTGCGAGGGAATGAACGGGTGATGCGTGCAGTCGCGAGGCGGCCATTGCTGTACTCGACGTTGTTTGGCATTAATCTCGGGGCGTTCGGCCTGTTGATGGGAATTCCCTACCCGATAGCAGTGTGTGTCGGTGTCGCGATGGCTATACTCATATATGTTCTCTACCGACCAGGGGGACCGGGGCAGCAGTGGGTGAACGACCTGCCTGATGAGTGAGCCCAAGGCGACTTGTGGGTGGTGTCGGCACCATGACTGGATGTCCTTCGGGCGGTCGAGTGGTTGCCGATCGAGGACGTCGGGTGGGGCCCGCCCGAACCTCGAGACCCTCGAGCGCCTCGCAACCGGACCCGGGGCCGTGGACAACGCCGGGCCCACCAACTACCGGCGCCCTGCATCCCAGTGTGCACTATCATGCACACCATGGCGAAGCGCAGGATCACCGTCACGATCGACGAGGCGTTGCTCGATCGGGCCCGGAAACTCGGGGTGAACCTCTCGGCCGCGTGCGAGCGGGGCATCGCCGAGGTTGCCGAGACGGCCCTTGCTCGATCGGAGTTGGCGCGCCAAGTCGCCGAGTACGAAGACAGCGGCGGCGTCTACGACGAAAGGAAGCTGGCCCGGGCCAGGCAGATCCTGGCCGATGCCGAAGCCGCACTGGCGGTCGAGCGCCTCGCCGGGTGATGCCGGCCTGCGTCCTCGACTCAACGGCGTTGGACGAGTTGGGGTCACCCGAGTGGCGTCGCGCCCTGCTCGAAGCCGGCTACGACCTCGTCGTGCCCACGGTGGTGCTGGCTGAGCGATTCACGGGTCGACCTCAGGACCAGCGGCTGCGAACGGCGCTGCGGGCCACCCGGCGGCCGGAGCTCGACGAGGCACGCGCCCACGCGGCCGGCGAACTGCGTGACAAGGTCGCTCCCACCCGCAGGCGCGCTCCCTCAGCGGTTGACGCGGTGGTCGTCGCAGTGGCCGACCACGCGGCCCGCCGCGACGGTGTGCTGGTACTGACATCTGACGTCACAGACTTCGAGGCACTGCGCACCCAGGCGGCCAACGGCCGCCGTATCGCGATCCGGCGCCCCTGACATCCGTCCGCATCCGGCCCCACCACCCCGGCGATTCGCCGCAGGGGGCATCGACAGCAGTGAGCCGAGGAACGGCCACCGCCGCCTCGGGGAGCAGTGCTCCGCCGGACGTGGGCAGGTCAGCTTCGACTGCCGCCGCCGCTCAGTCCACGGCGGGGGCTCACGATGGCCCCGCGACGGTGACTGAGCCGGGGCGGAACAGGGCCGAAGCCGGCCCGCGGCCGTCGATGGCGTCGGCCGCCAGGACGGCGGCGGCCGCCGAGTAGGTAGAACGTTCGCCCGCCGGGAAGTGGGCGCGGTCGGGGTGGACCATGCCGGTGAAGTAGGACCCGTCGTCGTGGCGGAGGTGGGCGGCCCACCCGAACAGCTCACGAGCCGCTGGCAAGCGGCCGGCGGTCACACACGCCATGGCGGCCTCGCACGTCTCGGCGGCGGTGACCCAGGGCCGGTCCGACACGCAGCGCACTCCCAGGCCGTCCATGACGAACCGGTCCCACCCTCGGTCCATCCGGCGAGCGGCCTCGTCCCCGGTGACGGCGCCGGTCAGGACGGGGTAATACCAGTCCATCGACCAGCGGTCCTTGGGCAGGAAGGCCCCAGGCCGGTGGGCCACGGCCCTCGCCAGCCGGGCGGCGGCTGCCTCCCACCGGGGCCGGTCGCGGCCCAGCCGGTGGGCCAGGGCGGCCCCGCAGCGCAGGCTCATGGCCGTGCTCGACGACGCCGTGAGTAGGGCGAACGTCCACGGCGTGCCGTCGGCGTGGCGCGCCCACAGGACCTCGCCACCAGGTTGCTGGAGGCCGAGCACGAACCCCATGGCCGCCTCCACGGTGGACCACATGGCCTCGGCGAAACCGGCGTCGCCCGTGGCCAGGGTGTGGTGCCACACCCCGGTGGCCACGTAGGCGGTCACGTTGGCGTCGAGCAGGGCGACCTCGACCGTTGCCCCGGCCGGACCGGCCACGTAGTACTGGTGCCAGGCGCCGTCGGGCCGTTGGTGGGCAACCAGCCACTCGAAGGCCCGGTGAGCCTCGGCCAGCCGTCCCCCCACGGTGAGAGCCATGGCCGCCTCGACGTGGTTCCAGGGGTCGGCGTGGCCCCCGGGGAACCACGGGACCATGCCGTCGGCCAGTTGGACGGCCGCTATCCAGTCGACGGTGGCCGCCCGCTCGGACGCCGTCAGCGGCACGCGTAGACCACCAGGCTCTTGCCCACGACGGGGTCGAGGGCGCGTTCGAGGAGGCGGACCGAACGGCGGGGCCGGAAGATCTCCCGCACCAGGAAGCCGTGGTACCGGCGCACGAGGGGGTGGTCGTCGTCGCCCACGCCCACCGCGCACTTCAGCCACCAGTAAGGCGAGTGGAGGGCGTGGGCGTAGTGGTGGCCCGTCACCCGCAGGCCGGCAGCGGCCATGCGGGCCGTGAGCTGGCGGCGGCCGTAGATACGCACGTGGCCGCCGGGCACGGCCGGGGCGTGGTAGTCGTCGGCCAGGGCCCAGCACACCTGCTCGGGCAACCAGCGAGGGACGGTCACGGCCAAGCGCCCCCCCGGGGCCAGGGCCCGGGCCAGCTCGGCCAGGGCGGCCCGGTCGTCGTCGACGTGCTCGAGCACCTCGGCGGCCACCACTCGGTCGAACGAACCGTCGGGGAAGGGCAGGGCCAGGGCGTCGCCGTTGACGGCCCAGCCCAGGCCGTGCTCGGGCAGGGCGGCGGCGGTGTCCTTGCAGTCGGCCGCCTCCCGGTCGAGGGCCACGACCCGAGCCCCCCGCCGGGCCCCCTCGTAGGCGTGGCGCCCCAGGCCGCAACCGATGTCGAGCACCCGCATACCGGGGCGGACGTCGAGGCGGTCGAAGTCGACCGTCAGCACGGCGCCACGCGCCCATGCCGGCCCGGCCCGCGCCTCCCGGGCTGACCGTCGGTGCGGTCACGACCGGCTGTCAGCACGGCGTCATCCGCCCACGCCGGCCCGGCGGCCACCGGCTCGGTGGGCGGCGATGGCGGCGCGGTACTGCACGACGGTGGCCTCGGCCGTGGCCCGCCACGAGTAGCGCTCCAGCACCCGGGAACGGCCCGCCTCGCCCAGCGACGAGCGCAGCGCCGGGTCGTCGAGCGCCCGGCCGATCTCGCAAGCCAGCGCCCCGGGGTCGCCGGGAGGCACGAGCAGGGCCGTGCGGCCGTGGCGGCCCACCACCTCGGGCAGGGCGCCCCCCGTCGTGCACACCAGCGGCACCCCGCACGCCATGGCCTCGATGGCGGGCAGGGAGAAGCCCTCGTAAAGAGATGGCACCACCGCCAGCTCGGCCCCGGCGTACAGCTCGACCAGGTCCTCGGCCCCCACCACGCCGGCCACCGTGACCGCGTCTTGCAGGCCCAGGCGCTCGATGGTGGACCGCAGGGGGCTGTCGGGCCGGGCGCGGCCCACGATCACCAGTTCGGCGTGGCGCTCGGTACGCACCTTGGCCAAGGCCTCCAGGAGGGGGACGAGGCCCTTGAGGGGCACGTCGGCGCTGGCCGTGGTCACCAGCCGGCCGGGTACCCGGTCCACGCCCGGGAGAGGCCGGAACAATGCGGTGTCCACCCCCACCGGCACCACCGCCAGCTGCGAGCGGCGAGCCCCCATCTGGCGGCAGACGTCGCCGGCGGACGACTCCGACACCGTGAGCAGGCGGGGCAAGCGGCGCACCACCCGCTTCTGCATGCGCAAGAACCCGTACCAGCGGCGCAACGACAGCCGCCGCCGCCAGTCCGGGGCCTGGGCCAGGTCGAGGGCGCGGTCGACGGTGATGGGGTGGTGCACGGTGGCCACCGTCGGGAAGCGGCGGGCGATACCCAGCACGCCGTAACCCAGGCACTGGTTGTCGTGGACGACGTCGAACCGGCCCGACCACGCCCGCAGCTCCCGCCTGGCCCGGAGGCTGAACGTGAGCGGCTCGGGGAACCCCGCCCCGCACATGACGGCGAACTCCAGCACGTCGACGGCGTCGCGGAACTCGTGGCGGGCCGGCGTGCGGAAAGGGTCCTCGGCCCGGTAGAGGTCGAGGCTGGGGACGGCCACCAGTTCGACCCCGGGGGCCAGCACGGGATAAGGCTGACCGCTGAATACCGTCACCCGGTGGCCCAGGGCCACCAGCTCGCGGCTCAGGTAGTGGGTGTAGACCCCCTGGCCCCCCGACTGGGGGTTGCCCCGGTAGGTGAGCAGGGCGATATGCAGGGCTGGTGGCAGGGTGCCGGGCACGGCCGCCGAGCCTGACCGGCGGCCGGCCCCCGGTCAAACGGCTGGGGCTACGCCTCTATGGCATTGGCCTTGGCGCTGGCCACCACCTCGACGCGGCGGGGCTTGGCCGCCTCGGCCACCGGGATGGTCAGAGTGAGCACACCCTGCTCGTAGTTGGCCCTTATCTGCTCGGCATCGAGGGTCTCGCCCAGGAAGAGCTGGCGGCTGTAGCTGCCCTGGGGCCGCTCGGCCACCAACACCTCGGCGTCGCCGTCGAGGTCGGTGCGCCGCTCGGCCCGCACCGTCAGCACGTTCTTCTCCACGGTCAGCTCGATGCTCGACGGGTCGATGCCGGGCAGGTCGAACTGCACGTAGAACGTCTCGCCCTGGCGGTAGGCGTCCATGGGCATGGCCGACGGCCGCCGCTGGGTGGCGCCCCATAGCTCCTGGTTGAGCCGGTCGAGCTCACGGAACGGGTCGAATCGCATCACCATCGGATATGTCCTCCTTCCTCGGTACGCCCAGAATCTACCACTTCGGGACTAGCAAGGCAATAAACCTGTGCGTTAGTGACTCAAGTTTTCTTCCTAATCGCCCAAGAGAGCCCGAACACCAGCCCCGCGAGCACCAGCACGGGCCAGTCGCCCGCCCGGCTGGCCAGCGTCAGCCCGGAGCGCAGGCGCACCTCGGCGGCCAAGACCTCCTGTCCCCCGAGGCCGCCCTGGACAACCACGCGGCCCCGGTGGTCGACGATCACGCTGTAGCCAGTAGGGGCGGCCTGCACCGTCCACCGCCCGGTCTCGACGGCCCGCAGGCGGGCCACGGCCACCTCCTGGGCAGGCACCTGCTCGGTCGTGTACGACGACGCGTTGGTGGGCACCAGCAACAGGCGGCCGCCGGCCGTGACCCCAGAGCGCGCCCGGTCGGCGAAGAACACCTCGTAGGAGATGACCACGGCCAGGCGGCCGTGCGGGGACCCGACTACGGCCGCGCCCTCACCGGCCACCGCGTCCCGGGGCACGGCCGACAAGTCGACCAGCCCGTCGAGGAACGACCGCCAGGGCACGTACTCCCCGAAGGGCACCCGGTGGACCTTGTCGTAGCGGCTCACCACCGCCCCGTCAGGACCGAAGACCACGGCTGCGTTGCGGAACCTCCCTGCCTCCCCGGCCCGCCCCGCCTCCTCCTCGACGACGCCGGCCACCACCGTGGCCCCCAGCTCCCGGGCCAGCTCCGACAGCTCGGCCTCCTCGGGTGACCCCGCGAAGGTGTGGTCGACGTCGACCACGTCTTCGGGCCACAGCACCAGGTCGACCGAACCGGGCACCACCAGCCGGCGGCTGGCCTCCAGGTGAGCGTCGAACACCCGCCGGGGATCGGAGTCGACGGCCCGCAGGCCCCGCGGCCCCCCGCCCTGCACGGCGGCCACCGACAGCGGCCCCTGGTCGTGCCCGTCAGGGGCCACCACCCCCAGCGCGGCCAGCGCCGTCACCACCCCCAGGCAGGCCGCGGCCGGGGCCCGCCG
>JBFMCT010000002.1:0-172057 GCA_040754375.1 Actinomycetota bacterium | reverse complement strand
GGCAGCCCCGGCGGCTGCCATGGCCGCCACCAGCAGGAGGTTGCCGCCCACCCGGGCCACGGGCAGGAGCGGGCCGGCGACCTGGCCCAGGTCGAGCCCCGATAGGGGCAGGCCCCCGAACGGCCACCGGGCCCGCACCGCCTCGGCTACCACCAAGACGGAGGGGACGGCGGCCGCCACGGCCAGGCGCGACCGGCGGCCGGGCACGGCCACCAGGGGACCGACCATCAGGGCCGTCTGCAGCCCGACCAGGACGACCCAGCCCACGGCGTGGAACTCGGTGGCCCACCACATGCCCGGCAGGTAGAGCCCCAGGCCCGTGCCCACGGCCACCACCAGCCGGCCCCGCCACCCCCGGCCGGCCATCACCACGACCAGCCCGGCGACCGCGACCGGGCCCAGCGGCCACCACCCCAGCGGGGGCAGCGTGGCCGTCAGGGCCAGGCCGGCGGCCAGGCCGACTGCCACTAGGCGAGCGGCCCGTGCTACTCCTTGTCCCGTGGCGATGACCGGCACTCCCCCGTTCGACCCTCTGGCGCCCGAGACCCGAGCCGACCCGTACCCCTTCTACCACTGGCTCCGCGACAACGAGCCCGTCCGGCACGCCGACGACGGCAACTGGGTGCTCACCCGCTACGCCGACGGGGCGGGCGTGCTGCGCGACCCACGTTTCTCGCCTAACCCCGCCCACCTGCGCGAGGGGGCGGTGGCCGGCTCCGAGCACCACCCGGTGCGCCAGGTCGGCACCAACCTGATGATGTTCCTCGACGCCCCCGACCACACCCGCCTGCGCTCGCTCGTGAGCAAGGCGTTCACGCCCCGGGTGGTGGAACAGATGCGCGCCCAGGTGCAGGCTTTGGTGGACGAACTGCTCGACGCCGTCGTGGCCCGGGGCGAGCCCGAGCTCGACGTCGTGAGCGACCTCGGCTACCCGCTGCCGGTGGCGGTGATCTGCGAGCTGCTGGGCGTGCCGCCGTTCGACCGCGAGCTGTTCCGGTCGCTCTCCTCGGACGCCTCCCGCCTGCTCGACGGCGGTGCCCTCGACGCCGACGCCCAGCAGAGGGGCCTGGTGGCGGGCATGCAGCTCTTCGGGTACTTCACCGACCTGGTGGAAAAGCGCCGTCCTGACCCGGGCGACGACCTGCTCTCGGCCATGATCGCGGCCGAGGAGGCGGGCGACCGCCTGAGCCACGCCGAGCTGATCACGACAGCCACCCTGCTGTTCGTGGCCGGCCACGAGACCACCAGCAACCTCATCGGCAACGCCGTGCTGGCCCTGGTGCGCAACCCCGGCGAGATGGACCGCCTGCGCCGCCAACCCGAGTTGGGGCGAGGAGCCGTCGAGGAGTTCCTGCGCTACGACTCGCCCGTGCAGTTCGTGGCCCGGATCGCCACCGAGGACGTGGTCGTCGGCGGCCAGCCCATCCCCGCCGGCGACCAGGTGTTGTGCGTGGTCGGGGCCATGAACCGCGACCCCGCCCAGTTCACCGACCCCGACCGCCTCGACGTGGCCCGGCCCGAGAAGGAGAACCGCCACCTGTCGTTCTCGGGCGGGGCCCACTTCTGCCTGGGCGCCTCCTTGGCCCGCCTCGAGGCCCAGGTGGCCATCTCCACCCTGCTGAGGCGGCTGGGCCACCTCGAGCTGGTGACCACCGAGCCCACGGTCCGTGACCACCTCGTGCTGCGGGGCGTGGAAGAACTGCGGGTCGGGTTCTCGCCGGCGCCGTCCGGAGGGTAGCCTCGCGGCCTTGATGCGCGATCGTCCACTGCTGCATCTGCTCGTCCCCGAGTGGGGCGGGGTGGGCATATACCAGACGTTCGGCCACCGCTTCCCGCCCATGTCCCTGCTGGTGCTGGCGGCCCACGCCCGCCGGGCGGGGTGGGACGTCGAGGTCATCGACCTCAACTACGAGCCGTCCCCCCTGCGGCGGGCCGACGAGGGCTGGCCCGGGGCCCGGACCAACCTCACCAACCACCGGCGCAACGGCAAGCCCGACCTGGCCGCACTCACGGTGTGGACGCCTAACTCGCCCAACGCCTACCGCACGGCCGACGGCTACCGCGCCCGGGGCGTGCCCGTGGTGCTGGGCGGGGTGCACGCCTCGCTGCTGCCGGGCGAGGCCCGCCACCACGCCGACGCCGTGGTGTGCGGCGAGGCCGACACCATCTTCGGCGACATCCTGGCCGACGCCCTGGCCGGCCGCTTACAACCCCTGTACCAGGGGTCCTTCCAGGACATGGAGGACGTGCCCCTCAACCACGAGTGGGCCGACCTCTACAAGAAGTGGCCGTACACCCGCTACGCCCCCATGAACACCCTGCAGACGACCCGGGGCTGCCGGTTCAACTGCGACTTCTGCTCGGTCATCCGCATCAACGGGCGGGGCTCGCGCCACAGCCCTCCCGAGCGGGTCATCGAGGAGGTCAAGGTCCTCAAGCGCATGGGCCAGCACGCGGGCGACTTCACCTACGTGTTCTTCCTCGACGACGACATGGCCGCCGACCTGGAGTACACCAAGGAGCTGTGCGAGGCCATCGTGCGCTCGGGCGTGAAGTTCACCTGGGGGTGCCAGGCGTCGATCGGGCTGGCCCGCGACCCCGAGCTGCTCGACCTCGTGGGCCGGGCCGGCTTGCGGGCCATGTTCACCGGGTTCGAGTCGGTCTCGCGCGAAGCGCTCATCGAGTGCAACAAGAAGAACCGCCCCGGGGAGTTCGGTGAGTTCATCGACAAGATCCACCGCCGGGGCATCGCCGTGGAAGGCGGGTTCATCTTCGGCTTCGACCACGACCAGCCCGACGTGTTCGGCCACACCGCCGAGTTCGTCGACCGCATCGGTGTCGACGTGGCCCACTTCTCGATCCTCACGCCCTACCCGGGTACGCACACGTTCAGCCGCATGTACGAGGACGAGCGCATCCTCACCTACGACTGGCAGCGCTACAACCTCTACCACGTGGTCCACCAGCCGGCCCACATGACCCCCGAGCAGCTCCACGACGGGCTGCGCCAGGCCTACAAGTGGTTCTACGACGGCCGGCGCCGGCTGCCCCGGTTCGCCCGCCACGTCCGCACTCGCGACCCCCGGTTCAACATGGCCTTCGCGGCATCCAACTGGAACTATCACCACCGCTACCGCAACCTCGTGCTCGATGACGCCCCGCCCTTCGAGGCCGACCCCGCCGAGGTGGCCCGCATGGCCCTGGCCAGCGCCGCCCCCGCCCAGGAGGCCCTCAACGTGGCCTTCGCCCAGGCCACGCCCAACGTCACCTTCCTGCCCCGCCGGCCCACCCCGTCGGCCGCGCACGGCTGACCCGCCCGGGCACGCGGGTGTGGAGGCGCGGCCCCAAGCGGTGGGCGGCCATCTTCGCCGACGACCTCATGGCCGGCTGCGACAGCCTCCTGGCCGTCTACGGGAGCCACCGGCTCTCCCTGCCGATCTCGGTCCCCATCGACGACCGAGGCGTCGTGCTGCTGCGTCCCGAGGGACCGCTCGACGCCCCCCGGGTGCCGGCCACCCTGGCCCTGGCCCGCACGGACGCGGGCCGCTACTCGCTCGCCATCAGCCGCACCGACGGCGGGCCCATCGTGGTGCCCGGGCTGCGCGACTCGTCGCTGCCGGGCCCAGCCGACGCCACCCTCAACACCCTGTCCTTCGACGTCACCGCCAAGGGAATGGTCGTGTCCGGCGGCCCGGTCCCCGTCGAGCACGACGAGGAGACCGCCCGCGCCCTGGCCCACGCCCTGTTCATCACCCTCACGGTCAAGCTGGCCAAGGCCCCGGCCCCCCCGGTCCTGCACGCCGACCCCGCCCCCGACGGCTGACGACGCCGTCAGGACACCGGCGAATGCCCCCTATGAAGCCCACGGCGGCGGTCCACTCGAGGCCGTCGGTCGGGCTGCAGGGCCCGCCGGTGAGGGGCTGCGTCTCGGGCGCTTGCAGTCCCAACGGGGTTCGAACCCGTGTCTCAATCTTGAGAGGGCCGCTGGGTACCCCGCCTGACACCGCTCCCGCCGCTCCAGTGCAGGTCAGAGCATGTGCATCGCCGGCTGAGTCCGTTCCCTCCGCCCGTTCAAGCCCTGCTGGATTACCAGGTTGATTACCCCCCCGCCCCGTGCGCCGCTGGCTCGAGCCTCCGACCCGAGGCCGGGCACCTTTGGTCGTGCTCGTCTCGACCGTCGCCACAGTGGGTAGCGGACGAGGCCCGCGCTCCCCACGTTCGCTACGCCGGTTGGCGGGCTGTCACGTCCTTGAACCCAAGGTCATCGGCGGGTTCGAAGTCACCGTGCAACACCTCCGGAGCGAGGTCGAGCCCGTTCGGCCAAACGACCGTCCGGGCCTCCTGGTCGACTCGGACGAGCGCGAAGTACCCAGGATCTGCCAGTGGCTCGAGCAATGACCCACGGCCCTCACGGGGGACGTACTGGATGTCGCGTACTACCCCATCGCTGAACAGCAGGCGCATCAAGTACGGCCGCATCACGGCGACGCCAACTACTGCCGGGGTGACGTCAGACGAGGTCATGGCAACGGCTCGATCGTACCCGGCGGCTCGCCCATGCTTGCCCTCTGCCAGGCCGTCAGCAGCTCATGGTGGTGGAGTTCTGTCCACTCCCGCACCATCGTCATCTGACGCCGCGGGAGCCCGCCCGCCAGCAACTTGCCCGTCACAACTTCGATGACTGCCTCGTCCTCGCCGTATCGGGCGTGAAAGTGAGCAAGGCCATGGTCGCGGATGTACATGTAGATGACGATCCCGTAGAACGCGGCCAGCCTGGGCACCTCGCCACCCTAACGAGGGACATGGGACACGTGACCTTCGTCGCCGTCGTCATTCGGCGCCCTTGACGCCGTGGTCGGCCGTCATAGAGGGTGGCCTCGGCGAGCCGGTTGGCGAGAGCAGGGCATGCTGGCGTCGGTGACCTACGCCAACGGTGCCCGCCTGCCCGCCACGGGCGGCCTCCCCTACGACGGGGCGGGCCGGCCGTCCGCCCTGGAGTGGGGCTCGCCCTCGGGGGTGGTGGCCTCCCACGAGGTGGCCCGCTCCCCCGACGGCCGGGTGGCCGACGAGCGGGTGGACGGCAACGACGCCCTCCCCGGGCCCGGCTTCGGGCTGGCCGGCTCGGAGAACTACCTCTACGACGGTGCCGGCCGGCTCACCTCGGCCTGGCTGTGGGGCCCGGGCGGGGCCACCTCGCGCGCCTACGGGTTCGACGACGGCCCCGGCTGCCCCAACCCGATGGCCGGCCGGGCCTCCAACCGCACCACGTCCTCGGCCGACGGGGGCGAAGCCACCTCCTGGTGCCACGACCTGGCCCACCGCCTGGTCTCGGCCGCCGGCGCGGGGGCGCCCTCCTCGTTCTCCTACGGCCACCGGGGCTCGACGGTGGCCATGGGGGCCCAGTCGTTCTCCTACGACGGGGCCGGGCTCAACGTGGCCGCCTCCGCCGAGGGCGGGGCCACCGTCTCCTACCTGCGCGACACCACCGGGCGGGTGGTGTCGCGCACACAGCCGCTCCCCGGTGGCAACACCACCGTGCGCTACGGCCACGCCGGCCCGGGCGACGCCCCCGCCTGGGCGGCCGACGCCTCGGGCACCGTCACCCACCGTCACCTCGTGGCCCTCGGGGGGGTTCTGGTCACCAAGGGCCCCGCAGGGGAGTCCTGGGACCTGCCCAACCTCCACGGCGACGTGCTGGCCACCACCGACGCCGCCGGGGCCAAGGTCGGGCCCACCCGCACCTACGACCCCTTCGGCGCCCCCCTGGCCGGCCTGGCCGACAACTCCCCCGACGACGCCTCCTACGGCTGGCTGGGCTCCCACCAGCGCCTCCACGACCACGCCCCCGGTATCGACATAACCCAGATGGGAGCCCGCCCCTACCCCCCCCTCCCTCGGCCGCTTCCTCTCCGTCGACCCCGTGGAGGGGGGGTCGTGCAACGACTACGACTACGCCTTCGGGGATCCGGTCAACGGGTTCGATCTGACCGGCGAATGTGCGCAGCTTTGGCGCAAGAAGTGTCGCGATCGACAGGCCGAGCGGCTGCGGGGTGCTGGCGAGTGGGTCTACGACCACCGCTCAGGACTCCTGCGAGCGGGAGATATCGCGGTGGCGATCGCCGCCATACCGGCAACAGGAGGAACCTCGGTCGCCCTCGCCGCGACTGCCGCTGGGCTAAGGAGTCGCAGCGGAGCCGACTGATCCCGGTCCTTGTCGTGGGGAGCGGATCGCAACGGCAGTGGGCCTCGGTGCTGCCGGTGCCGCCGCCGGGTCGTTCTTCGCCGGCGCCTCTCAGGTCGCGGACGATGCGGGGCAGGTCGCGTCGAAGGCAGTCGCCGACCGAGTCGGGAGCGGCCTTTCCGCCGGCGGCCTCGCTAGCAACGCCGTCAAAGTTCGGTGCTGATGGATTCCGGGGGCACCGACTGATGGCCTGCAACCAATGCGGGGGTGGCTTCTGGCACACAGTCCGCTGCCCGGTACTCGAATCGATGCTCCGAACCGTCTTCATTGTGCTGGTCGCGCTTCTCGTTGGAGCAGGCCTCCTTGATCTTCTGGGGGCCTCTATCGGGCTTCGCGTAGAGATCGCGCTCCCTCTGGTGGGCGGGATCGGTGCGGCGTGGCTCCTCGTACGACGAGCGGTGCGGCGGCGAGCTGGGTCAGCTTCGTGACAGGTCTAGCAGTCGCTGAGCGGCACGGCTCGTTCCCCGGCCTCGGCGCCTCGTTGTCCGGTACGACGGATCATCGTCGCTTACGACGGCCGACCGTCGCACGTCGACAGCGACAGCCATGAGATGCGGTCGTACCCGTAAGGCTTCATGTTGCCGCTGGGCAGGCCACGTCCCCGAACGTCCGCACCGACCCCGTGGAGGGCGGGTCGGCGAACGACTACGACTACGCCTTCGGGGACCCGGTCAAGGGTTCGATCTCGATGGGTGTGTGGATGGGCGTTCTGGAAATTCTGGGGATGTGGACCAAGTAAGCGTAGCCAGCTCCAGACAGCATTTAGGAACGTCGCTGAGACGGGACAGTGGGTCAGCTACGGCTGTCTATCTGCCAAGGAGAACAAGACCGAGCTCTGCGTGTGGAACTTTGTCTCAGCGCTAGCGACGTTCGGCCCCCAGAACGTCGCAGTCATTCCGTACAGCACACTGTTCAATTCGATTGGTAGCGCGCTGAACTGTAGTGCAGGAAACCTGGAGGCCGCTGCCCACCTTGGTCTCAGTAACGACAGAGAGAACCCTATTCTGGTGTATAGCAGTAGTGACAAGACAACTTGTCCTCGAGCCGTTAGGAAGCCACAGTGAGTCTTGCCCCTATCCTCATACTGATCCTGTTCGGCCTAGCCTCTTGCGGATCAGAAAGTGCCCGTCAGGCGATGAACACGGGGACTGTTCCGATATCGGGGACGATGGATGTGCGCTCAGCGGGGCCAGTCGTGCTGGGAACTCCCTGCACCGTGGAGGCGCGTCGTCAACTTCGAATAGAGTCAATCGATGGGACTGTCTTGGAGCGGCCATCGTTCGTAGTCGGCGAGTGGGCATCTGATCCCGATGTCGATGGAGCCGTGGTTTGCCCGCTGATGTTCAACGCCAACGTACCGAAGCACTCGGAGTACCTGCTTCGGGTCGCCGACAGCCCCCCGCTCAAGTTCAGCCTGGAGGAACTAAGTCCTGGGAGCCTGCGATTCCTTGACCCGAGCCAGTTCTTCAATCCCTCCACATACACCTCACTCAGCGCGGTAACTACGACAAGCCGACCCTGATCGAATCCCAGGATCCGGCGGCCGGCAGGCCGCGGCGCGCACCTTCGCCTCCAACTTTCCCGTGGCCGGCCTGGTCAACGGCCGGCCCGCCCTGGGCGGGGCGTTCTCGGCCCGCTTCAGCGGCGAGGTCGTGCTGCCCGTCGGCGCCTGGGGGCCTGGGCCACGGGCAACGTCCGGCTCTAGGTCGCGGACACCCTGGTGGTCGAGGGCGCCGGCACGGACGGCGACGTTCACGGCGAGCTGGCCGTGGAGGGGCCCGGGCCCGGGATCTTTGGCGATCTCAGGCTAACCGCGCCATCTGTAGAGAGGCCTACAGTGGACAATGGTAATGCTGATTGCCGAGAATGGACCCGAATGTCCTTGAGCCGTTCACACATCGAGGCGGCCCTCAATAGTGATTCCATGGATCTGGTACGGCTAGATGACGAGCTTCTTAGTATAGCACGGCAGGACCCCGCTGTCCTAGTAGAAGTTGCAGGTCCTCTTCTGGCTTCGAGTTCCATGAGGGTCAGCCTGCACGCGGCATTAGCATTGGGTCGCGCCGCAGAGTTTGGTGATGATGCCCTAATCAGCCACATTGAGTCCGTCCTACTTGTCTATTTGGGTGAGGTAGATGACCTAGAACTCATACAAGGGATCGCCACTGCAATGCTTCATATATGGGGACGGAAGGATGCGAACGGCGGCCTCGACTACTTCAGGCATGAGGACTACCGCTACCGTCTGATTGCCGCAAAGTCCTTGGCGCTTTCCGCCGGGTCTCCGATGGAACCGGAGGTTCAGGCAGCGCTTCTCGAGCTAGAGACGGACGCCGACCCGCACGTAAGGAGGTGGGCGACGATCGGTCTGGACGTGCAGTAAGGAGCAGCGTTGAGCGCCTAACTCGACGGCACCAGCCGGCTGACCTCGGCTTGGCCGTGGGGCTGGGCGGCCCCCCGGCTGCCCCAACCCCCTGGCGGGCGTGCTAGCTGGCGCTAGCCGGCAGCCTTCTTCTTGGCCGGGGCCTTCTTGGCCGGGGCCTTCTTGGCCGGGGCCTTCTTGGCCGGGGCCTTCTTGGCCGGGGCGGCCAGCTTGTTAGCGTCGACCAGGCCGTAGCCCCACTTGAGGTCGAAGGTCCCAGCCGGCTGGCCGGGGACCGACGAGGCGGCCCTGAGCATCGCCTTGGCCGCCTCGGGCGTCAACCCAGGGTCGCGTTCGAGCAGCAGGGCCACCAGGCCGGCCACGAACGGGGTGGCCTGGCTGGTGCCGGCCATGACCGTGTTCAGGCTGTCGATCAGCACCTCGGGGGCGACACCCGCGTGCTTGGACAAGCAAGAGACGATCATGGCGCCGGGCGCGGCCAAGTCGGGCTTCTCGGCGCCGTCGCGGCGCGGGCCTTCGCTGCTGAAGTCGGCGATGTCGTCGGGCTCGAGCCCGCTGTCGTGGGGGTTGCCCCAGATGTTCTCCCACGACGACCGGGTCGTGTAGGCGCCCACGGTCACCGCCCTGGTGGCCGCCCCCGGTGCCCCGACCTTCATGGTGTCCGACACCGTCGGGCCCGTGAACTGGGCCACCCGGCCCCGGATGCTCCAGATGTCGACCAGGCCGCTCTCGACCGTGGGCCCGGCCCTCACCTTGATGCGCCAAGGGTGCGCGGGCACGGCCGCGTCGGGGGCCAGGGGGTGGGGCGCGATGACGACCAGGAAGTTCACGTCGCCGTTCATGGGGTCGGCGGGCGGCGTGATCAGCTCGACCTCCCCGTCAGCGAGGTCGTACACCTGTGCGGGGTTGGCCCCCTCGATGACCCCCTGGAAGGGCGTGGCCATGTTGGACGGTGAGATGACGGCCACCTGGACGTCGTCGGCCGCCGAGTACCACCCGTTGAAGGACGCGTAGGGGGGCGTCCGTCCCGGCGGCACCTGGAGCATGGCTGTGGGGACAGTCCTGGCGCAGCCCGGCTCCAGCCGGAACTGGGCGTGGATGTTGTCGTTGCCTTCGTTGCCGGCGGCACAGCACACGACCCGCCCGGGCCCGCTGGCCCCGTCGACGATCTGGGACAGCGGATCGGTCCCGTCGTGGGCGTCGCCGTGCCCGCCCAGGCTGAGGTTGACGACCGCAGGCCGGCCCAGCTCGCCCGCCACCCGGAAGATGTAGCGCACTGCGTCGGCGATGTGAGCGGTCATCAGGTCGGTCTTGACGATCAACAGATCGGCTCCGGGGGCCACGCCCGAGTAGGTGAAGTCGGCCGAGGCGGCGATGCCGGCCACGTGGGACCCGTGGCCGTTGGTGTCTCGGCTGAGCTCGAGCATGGTGCCCTCGAGCTCCAGCCCGTAGCCGCCCTCGGCCACGCCCCCGCCGTTGAGCGTCTGGTCCCACACCCGCAGCACTCGGCCCTCGAAGTTGGGGTGGCTCACCTCGATCCCGGTGTCGACCACCCCGACGATCACGCCCTGGCCGGTCAGGCCGGACGACGCTCTCAGCGCCGGTAGTCCCACCTTCTCGGCCGCCAGGTCCATCAGCGGCTCGAGCTGCACGGCCGGGACGACCCGCTTCACGGCTGGGTCGTCGGTCAGCCGCCCGAGGGCGTCGAGGGGGACGATCCCCGTGCGGACGCCGCCGTCGCCCCCGTTGATCTCGATCCCCCCGGTGGCCAGGTGGTCGAGAGACGCACCCGGCTCGCAGTGGATGAACACCACCACCCGGGCCGCTTTCGCGGACATGGACACCGAGACCAGCCCCAGGACGCCTACGTGGCGCTCCAGCGCGGGCCTTCCTTCGCGCTCGTAGTCGTTGAGGGCCGCCACCAGGCCCGCGCCCAACTTGCCGTAGTCCACGCCCACCTCCCGGCGGCTCCGCTGGGGCCGACCGTAGCCCGCTCCGGTCGAGCTGGCTACGCCCGGGGTAGTTCGGCCGCGGCCAGGGCGGCCGCCAGCGTCATCTCCTCCAGCGACCGCAGGGTGAGGTGGGCAGCCGAGAGATCGAGCCCGTCGGTGAGGGGGTGGGGCACGGCCACCGTGAGCAGTCCCGCGCCGAGGGCGGCCACCACCCCGTGAGGCGAGTCCTCCACGGCCACCGACCGCCCCGGGTCACCCCCCAGGCGATCGCACGCCAACCGGTAGGACGTGGGGTCGGGCTTCACCGGTACGACGCCGTCGCAGCACACCAGGCATGCGAACCGCTGGCGTAGCCCGAGACGGGCGAGGTGGCGCTCGACCCACTCGGGGGGCGACGACGACGCCACGCCCACGGGCACGCCCAGGTCGTCGGCCTCGTCGAGCCACTCCAGTACCCCGGGCCGGGGGGCGTGCCCGGCCAGGAGCTCGTCGCGGCGGGCGCGCCGGCGATCGAGCAGGACGGGGTCGAGGGACCGGCCCGTCCGCCGCAGCAGCTCGGCCCAGGGGTCGAACACGCCGTCGGTGCCGATGATCGCCTGCCACTCGGCCAGTACCAGTTCCTCACCATGGTCGGACCACAGCTCCCACCAAGAGCGGTATACGGGCCCCTCGGTGTCGAGGATGGTCCCGTCGAAGTCGAGCACCAGGCACGGCCGGGTCATGCCAAGAGCATGGCCCGGCCACCGGCCTTGTCCGGAAGGATTACGCCAAGAGCAGGATGAGAAGCACTATCAGGAGCACGCCCCCGAGGCCGATGCCGCCCGTGCGGTAGCGCCCGCCGCCGTAGCCAAACCCGCCCGCCAGGGCCAGCACGATGAGGATGATCAGGATGATTTCGAGCATGGCCCGCTTCTTCCCGCCGGGGATAGGGGTCAAACGGGGGTTGTACCCGACGGCCGTCCGGACCGGTGGCGAGGTGGCATAACCGGCGAGCCATGACACTATGGCCAGGGTTGGTGGGACCAGACCTCAGGAGAGCCACATGCTCGGACAGAAACAAGCTCCCGTCACGATCGTCACCCAGGACCGGGGGTCGCGCTTCGGGCGGGCCATGGCCATCGCCCTGGTCATCGGGGCCCTGGCAGTGGTGGCCGGCCGCCTCGGCCTGGGCTTTCTGCCTTCGGTCGGCAACCCGTTCTCCAGCCAGACGGTCGACCGCAGCCAGCCCGCCCTGCTCAAGTCCCTGGAGGACCTGAGCCGGTTCCAGGCGGCCACGGCCAACCTCCAGGTGATCGTCGACAGCGAGAAGGACACGCGGTTCGTCCCGTCGTTCATCAGCGGCGAGCGGACCGTGTTCGTGGCCTCGGGGTCGGTCGACGCCACCGTCGACTTCTCGGCCCTCGACGCCCGGTCGATCGTGGTCTCCCCCGACCGCTCGGCGGTCACCGTCCACCTGCCCGCCCCGGTGCTCTCGGCGCCGCGCGTTGACCCCGCCCAGAGCCGGGTCGTCAGCCGCGACCGAGGCGTTCTCGACCGCCTGGGCTCGGTGTTCAGCGACACGCCGACCTCCGAGCGTGCCCTCGTCCTAGCCGCCGAGGCCAAGATGACAGCCGCGGCGGCGGCCAGCGACCTGCGGGCACGGGCCGAGGCCAACACCCGTCACATGCTCGAGAACATGATCGGTGCCCTCGGGTACTCGAGCGTGACGGTGACCTTCGCCGCCAACCCGGCGTAGGCCGGTCCCGGCCGGTGGAGGCCGGGCCCTTTACCCTTGCCGCCGAGGTCCATTTGAGCACCACCGACGCCGATCATTACGGACCGCACGGAGCCGACGTGGCCGGGCGCGCCCGGCGGGAGGCAGCGCGCAGATGCGGGGAGCTGGGGCGTCCCGATCTGGCCGACGATGCCGCCCTCGTGGTGAGCGAGCTGGTCACCAACGCCCTGCTCCACGGAGGGGGCTGCACGGGGGTAACGGTCGGGGCGTGCCCCGGCGGCGTGCGGGTCGAGGTCCGAGATCCCACCCGTCTGTCCCCGCTGCTGGCTCACCCGTCGGAGGGCTCTCTCACCGGCCGGGGTATGCGCCTGGTCCAGAACGTGGCCGAGGACTGGGGCGCCGACGCCGAGGCCGTGGGCAAGGTGGTGTGGGCCGTCGTGACCGGGAGGGCTAAGCCGGGCGCCGGGACCGGGCCGGGGGCCGGGCCGGAGGCCGAGGAGGGCGGCCATGCCCACGACCAGGCCGAGATACTCGCGATGCGGGGGGACGAGGACGACGACGTCGGGCCCGGGCCCCGGCGGTTCCGGGTGGAGCTGGGGGACGTGCCCACCGAGCTCCTGCTGGCCGCCAAGTCCCACGTCGACAACCTGGTGCGGGAGTTCACCCTGGCATCGGCGGGCGCCCTCTCCGGCCAGACGGCCCAGGTGCCTGATCACCTTCGCCGGCTGCTGCGAGCCGTCGTCGACCGCTTCGCTGAGGCCCGGCTCGCCATCAAGCGCCAGGCCGTACGGGCCGCTGAGCAGGGCACGCCCACCACTCGCCTCGTCCTCGACCTGCCGGCCAGTGCCGCAGAAGCCGCCGAGGACTACGTGCGGGCCCTGGACGAGATCGACGGCTACTGCCGGGCCCGGCGGCTCCTCACCCTCGAGACACCCGAGCAGCACCGGGTGTTCCGTCACTGGTACGTCGAGGAACTGGTCCGCTCGCTACGGGCGGCGGCCATCGGCCATACGGTCCCCCCGACGCGGACCTTCGAGGAGCGCCTGCTGGCCGAGCTGGGCCGGGCGGCCGACGCCCGGCGGTTGGCGGAGCGCTCGGCCCGTCTCTACACGGTCGCGGCCGCCCTGGCGGGAGCCTCCACTCCCGAGAGGGTGGCCGAAGCGGTGCTGAGCTCGGGTATGGCCGCCCTGGGGGCTCGCGCGGGCGCCGTCATCCTGGTCGCCGAAGGGCACCGTCTGGTCGTGCTCAGAGCCGTCGGCTACGACGAGGAGATCCTCGCCCGGCTCCACCTCCAGGCCCTCGACGCCCACCTCCCGGCCGCCTTGGCCCTGAGGACCGGAGAGGGCGTCTGGCTGGAGTCGCCGGCGGACCGTGACCGGCGCTTCCCCGACCTGGCCGGGCTGGAGCAGGGCACCATCTCGCTGTGTGTCGTGCCCCTGGAGGTCCAGGGCCGGCGGCTGGGGGTGCTGCGGTTCAGCTTCGCCGACGCCCGGCTGTTCGACGACGACGAGCGGCAGTTCGTGACCGCGCTGGCCGCCCAGACGGCCCAGGCCCTCGAACGCACCCGGCTGCAGTGGGCCCGCATCGACGCCAGCCGCCGCCTCCAGCGCCGGCTCCTGCCACCCCGGGTGCCCGAGATCGCCGGGGCCGAGGTCGCCGTCCTCTACCGGCCCTTCGGCGACGAGATGGAGGTCGGCGGCGACTTCTACGACATATGGGCGCTGTCACCGCGACAGTGGGCCGTCGCCATCGGGGACGCGGCCGGCACCGGGCCGGAGGCGGCGGCTATGACGGCCCTCGTGCGCCACACCGTCCGGGCCCTGACCCTGGCCGGGGCCGGGCCCGCCCAGGTGCTGGCCACTCTCAACTCGGCCCTGCTCGACGCCGCGGCGCCCGACGACGATGAGCGCTTCTGCACGGTGCTGCTCGGGCTGGTCACGGTCGGCCAGGGCGTCGAGGTGGAACTGGCCACCGGCGGCCACCCCCCGCCCCTGGTGCGCAGAGCGGGCGGCCAGGTGACGACCATCGGCGTCCGCGGGTCGCTGCTGGGCGTCTTCCCCGGGACCGACATCGGTACGGCCAGGGTCGTGCTCGGCCCCGGCGACACGCTGGTAGCCGTGACCGACGGCGTGCTCGAAGCCCGACGCGACGGCGAGATGTTCGGCGTCGAGGGCCTGGCGCGCCTGCTGGCCACCCCCCCGCCCGCCGCTCAGGCCGTGATCAAGGCCCTGGAGGACGCCGTGCTCGACCACACCGGCGGGTCGCTCACCGACGACATGGCGGCCGTGGTCCTCCACATCCCGGGCTGAGCCCGGACGGTCAGGACAGGTCGGGCAGGGACTGTTCCAGCTCGGCCACCGGGGCGAACAGGTCGCCTGCCCGCTCGGCCCGGGCGAGCACCTCGGGGGCCTCGAACGAGAGGTCCTCGGGGTCGCCCGAGGCGGCGCCGTTCTCGACCTCGTCCCACGTGACCGGGGTGGAGACCGTCGGGCGGGGCCGGGCGCGCAGCGAGTACACGCACACCGTGGTCTTGGAGTCGTCGTTCTGGCTCCAGTCGATGAACACCTTGCCGGTGCGCTTGTCCTTGTTCATCACCGACAGGACGAGCTCGGGATGGCGTTCTTCGAGCAGCTTGGCCAAGGCGTGGGCGAACGGCTTGGTCTGGCCGTAGGTGACCGGCGTGTTCAGGGGCACGTAGACCTGCAGGCCCTTGGAGCCCGACGTCTTGGGGAAAGCGGCCAGGCCCAGGCCGTCGAGCACCTCCCGCAGCCGCAGGGCCACGCGTGAGCACTCCACGATGGTGGCCGGGGGGCCGGGGTCGAGGTCGAACACGACCATCGACGGGCGCTGGACGTCGTCCGCGTGCGAGAGCGACGTGTGCAGTTCGAGCGAGGCCAGGTTGGCCACCCACACCAGGGTGGGCAGGTCGTCGGCCAGGCAGTAGTTCACGTCCGCCTTGTTGCGGCTGCTCCACACCGCGACCGTGCCGACCCAGGGAGGGCGGTGCTTGGGGCAGTTCTTCTCGTAGAAGAACTGGCCGTCCACCCCGTTGGGATAGCGCTTGAGGGTCAGAGCCCGCTGGCGCAGGTGGGGCAGCAGGACGCCCGAGATCCTCGTGTAGTAGTCGATCACCTGGCCCTTGGTGAACCCCGAGCCCGGGTAGAGCACCTTGTCGAGGTTGGACAGCTTGAGCTGGCGGCCCTCGATCTCCACGTCGACGCCCGCGGCCGGCGCCGGCGTCACGAGCTCTTGCGTTCCTGCTTGACGGCCGCCAGGCTGGCCTCGAGGGCGGCCATCAGGTCGACGACCTTGGCCGGCTCCTGGGTGGCTTCCTCGACCACGATCTCCTGGCCCGAGGCCTTCTGCTCGATGAGATCGAGCACCCGTTCGCGGTACTCGTCGCGGTACTTCGACGGGTCGAAGTCGGTCGTCAGCGAGTCGATGAGCTGGCGAGCCATCTTCTCCTCCCGTTCGCTGACCTCGATCTCGTCCCCGGGCACGTCGAGGTCGTCGGTGGGCACGATCTCGTCGGGGTAGAGCATGGTCTCGATGACCAGCACGTCGCCCTTGGCACGGATGGCGGCCAGGTACTGCTTGGTGCGCAGCACGACCCGGGCGATGCCGACCTTGTTGGTCTCGGTCATGGCCGCCCGCAGCAGGGCGTAGGCCTTGGCCCCGCCCTTGTCGGGGACCAGGTAGTAAGGCCGCTCGTAGTAGACGGGGTCGATCTGGTCGAGGTCGACGAAGTCCTCGATGTCGATCGTCTTAGTGGCCTTGGGGTCGAGGGCGTCGAGCTCCTCGGGCGTGACCGTCACGTAGGTGTCGGGCCGCAGCTCGTAACCCTTGACGATGTCGTCGTAGGAGACCTCCTCCCCGGTGGCCGACGAGACCCGCTTCTGGCGGACCCGCGAGTTGCTCCGGGCGTCGATCTGGTGGAACCGAACGTCCTTGGGCGACACCGCGCTGAACAGCTTCACCGGCACGTTCACCAGCCCGAAGCTGATCGCACCGCTCCATATGGGTCGAGGCACGCCCGCCATTCTCGCGCCACCGCCAGGAGTGGCGGCGCACGGCCGTGGGTAGAAGAGGTCCGACTTCAGACAGGAGGGTTACTGAGATGGGTATCGGAGTAAGTGTCTTCCTCATCGCCCTGGGCGCCATCCTCGCCTTCGCCGTGAACGCCGCCGTCTCGGGCGTCGACTTGGCCGCCATCGGGTTCATCCTCATGATCGTGGGTGCCATCGGGCTCGTCGTGGCCCTCATAGGCCTCAACGGCTTCGGCCGCGGGGGCACGGTCGTCGAGGACGAGTACGGCGAGCCTGCTCCCCGGCGGGTGGTCCGCCGCCGCAGCTACATCGACTGACCACCTCGCCGTCGCCACCTCGCCGCAGGCCCGGCTCCCCACGCCGGGCCTGCGGCGCGTCCGGGCCCGAATCTCGTGGGGGCGCGGAACAATCCGGGCCGGGCCGTGGTTCTATGTAAGTGCTCCGGGTGTCCGCCCACCCGGGGCGCCCGAGGTGGTTGAGGCGCCAGTCGCCTTCCCGCCAGGCCTGGCGCCTCCCACCCACGCCGCCTCGGGGTCGCGGTCCTGCGGCCCTGGTGGCTCGGGCACGGCTGGCCCCGAATTTCCGACACAACAACTTGACAATAGCCTCCGCCTCCGGACTATTCTCAACAAATGCGATTGACAAAGGAGAGTTTCGCCGCCCCGTTCCGGAGGTCGCTGGCACTGGTTGCCATCGTGGCCGTGGCGGCGACAGGTTGCGGTCAGGGGGCGGGGGGCGGTCAGGGAGGCGGGCCGGTGCCGGTGCGGCTGGGTTACTTCCCCAACGTGACCCATGCCACCGCCCTGGTCGGGGTCACAAGCGGGACGTTCGCCGAGTCCCTCGGCCCCCACGCCCTCCAGACCCGCACGTTCAACGCCGGTCCGCTGGCCGTCGAGGCCCTGTTCTCGGGGGCGGTCGACGCCGTGTACATCGGGCCCAACCCGGCGATCAACGCCTACGTGCAGTCGCGGGGCGAGGCGGTACGGATCGTGGCCGGCGCCACCTCGGGCGGAGCTGCCCTGGTGGTGAGGCCCTCGGTCACCTCGGCCGCCGACCTGGTGGGCAAGACCCTCGCCGCCCCTCAGCGGGGCAACACCCAGGACGTCGCCCTCCGCCACTGGCTCGCTCAGAACGGGCTGCGCACCGACCTGCAAGGAGGGGGTGACGTGTCGGTCTTGGCTCAGGAGAACGCCCAGACCCTGGAGACCTTCCGGACAGGGCGTATCGACGGGGCCTGGGTGCCCGAGCCGTGGGCCACCCGGCTGGTGCTGGAGGCGGGTGCCAAGGTGCTGGTGGACGAGCGCGACCTCTGGCCCGGCGGGCGGTTCGTCACGACGCACCTGGTAGTGCGCACCAGGTTCTTGCAGACCCAACCCGACGCCGTACGGCGGCTGCTCGAAGGCCATGTTCGGACCACCGAACTGGTCAACCGCGAGCCCGAGCGAGCCCGTTCGCTCGTCAGCCAGGCGATCGCCACCATCACCGGCGGAGGGTTGCCGGAGCCGGTCCTGGCCGCCGCCTGGGGCAACCTCGAGTTCACCAACGACCCGGTCGCCGCCTCGCTGGCCGAGTCGGCCCGCCACGCCCGGTCGCTGGGCTTCATAGAGAACGACGACCTTTCCGGCATCTACGACCTGAGCCTCCTCAACCAGGTGCTGCGGGCTGCCAACCAGCCAGAGGTACGGACATGACGGTGGTGTCGGGCGCCCCGTCCCTCGCCGGCAGGGGCGGCTCGGCCGGGGCGGGATCGGCGGGGGCGGCGATATCGCTGCGGGGGGTGTCCAAGGCGTTCGGCCGCGGCGAAGCGGCGGTGGTGGCCCTTGACCGCATCGAGCTCGAGGTCGGGCGGGGTGAGTTCGTATGCCTGGTCGGGGCTTCCGGGTGCGGCAAGTCGACCAGCCTCAACCTGATCGCCGGCCTCGAACCTCAGACCGTGGGCGAGGTACACGTCGAAGGGAGAACGGCGTTCCTCTTCCAGGAAGCGGCCCTGTTCCCGTGGCTGACCGTGCTCGACAACGTGGCCCTGCCCCTTCGCCTGGCCGGCCAGGGCCGGCGGGAGCGTCACCAGCGGGCCGACGAACTGCTGGCGATGGTCCACCTGGAGGGCCAGGGCCGGCGCCGGCCCCACGAGCTGTCAGGCGGCATGCGCCAGCGGGCGGCCTTGGCCCGAGCCCTGGCCCAGGACGCCGAGGTCCTGCTGATGGACGAGCCGTTCGGCGCCCTCGACGCCATGACCCGTGACCTGCTCCACGACGAACTGGAGCGCCTGTGGTCGGCGACCGGGCTGACTGTCGTGTTCGTGACGCACAACGTGCGGGAGGCAGCCCGCCTGTCCGACCGGATCGTGCTTCTCACCAGCCTGCCGGGCCGGGTGGCTGAGATCTTCCCGGTCGCCATTCCCCGGCCCCGGCGCATCGACTCGCCTGAGGTCTCGGCCCTGGCCGCCACCGTCACCGACCGCCTGCGAGAGGAGGTGCGCCGCCATGGGCGTTGACGCCGCTGGCAAGTCCGCCGGCGAGGCCGCGGTCGACGCCCCCGGCCGAGACGACGAACTGGCCGCCTCGCTGGCAGGTCTCGACTCCCTGGAAGCCGTCATCGCCGCCCGGCCGGGAGGGGGACGGCGGCTGTGGACGGCGACCTGGCCCAAGGTGGCGGCGGTGGTCCTCGCCCTCGGGCTGTGGCAGGCGGTGGTGTGGACAGGCTGGCGCGACGACTTCGTGCTGCCCGGCCCCGACCAGGTGCTTCCGGCGCTCCTGTCCATGGTCGCGACCGGCGAGTTCTGGACGGCGGTCGGTGTCACCCTGCGCCGGGCGCTGGCAGGCTTCGCGGTGGCGCTGGCGGTCGGGACGGTGGTGGGCCTGGCTGTCTCGCAGGTGAAGGTGCTGCGCTCGGCGGTCGGGTCGTTGATCACCGGGCTGCAGACGATGCCGTCCATCGCCTGGTTCCCTCTGGCCATCCTGCTGTTCGGCCTGACCGAGCAGGCGATCCTGTTCGTCGTCGTGCTGGGAGCCGCCCCGTCGATCGCCAACGGCCTCATCGGCGGCGTCGACCACGTCCCTCCGCTGCTGGTAAGGGCGGGCCGGATGGTGGGGGCGCGGGGGGCCGCCTTGTACCGCCATGTCGTCGTGCCCGCCGCCCTGCCGGCTTACGTGGCCGGGCTCAAGCAAGGTTGGGCATTCGCCTGGCGCAGCCTGATGGCCGGCGAACTGCTGGTGATCATCGCCAACCGGCCCTCGATCGGCGACCAGTTGGCGTTCGCCCGGGAGTTCGCCCGGGCCGACGACCTGCTCGCCCTGATGATCGTGGTGCTGGTCATCGGGATCGTGGTCGACACTGCGTTCGGCCGGGCCGACACGGTCATCCGCCGCCGCCGGGGCCTGGCCGAGCCGACCTGACCCACCCTTCGGGCGGGAGCGGGGGCGGGAGCCTGGCCGAAGGCTGGCAGAATCGGGCCATGCGTGTGTCCGCCAAGGTCGACTACGCGGTACGGGCACTGGCCGAGCTTGCGGCCGCCGCCGGAAAGGGGCCGGTCAAAGGCGAGGCCATCGCCGCTGCCCAGGACATCCCCCTCAACTTCACCGAGAACATCCTCAGCGACCTGCGCCGGGCCGGCATCGTGGCCAGCCAGCGGGGCGCGGTGGGGGGCTACTGGCTGGCGGTCGGGGCCCAGACCGTTACCGTGGCCGACGTCATCCGCTACGTGGAGGGCCCGCTGGCCGACGTCCGGGGCGAGCCCCCAGAGGACACTGCGTACCGTGGCGCGGCCACCTCGCTGGGTGACGTGTGGATCGCGGCCCGAGCCGCCCTGCGTTCCGTACTGGAGGACGTCACCATCGCCGACATCGCCGCCGGCCGTCTCCCGCCGGGCGTGACCCACCTCGCCCACGACCCCGACGCCCGCTCCCGCCGCTGAACGGCCCGGAGTCCGGCGGCCCGGAGTCCGCGCTTGGCTTCGGGAGCTCCTTCAGGAGTGAAGATCCCCGGAGGCCCCCGAGCCCGCCCTAGACCACGTCGGCTCCTGCATGATCGCTCACACGAGATGATCGCAGAAACACTATGATGCTAAGTGTGGTCAAGGTCGAGCTTCACGACGAGCTCGTTGACTGGATGGACACGCTCGATGATGACGAATGGGATCGGGTTGTCGTAGTGATTGATCGGTTGGCTGCCCTGGGGTCGTCTGCGCGGATGCCGTTGTCGAGGAGTCTCGGCGACGGTCTGTTCGAGTTGCGCTTCACACTCGGTCCGACCGCTCGCCGGATTACCTACCGGTTCACCAAGGGCGGGCGGGTGGTACTGCTCACCACCTTCCGCAAGCAACGCAACAACGAACGCGCCGAGATTGCCAGGGCACGTACGGCCGCCGAGGCCTGCGCCAGAAGGAATCCGTGAAGGAGAAGACCGTGGCCAACTACTCCCGTTGGGACGACACGAAGAGGAAGCGTCGAGAGCCGACCGCCGAGACGCGGGCGGGCGTCGAGCAGGACCTGGCGTTGGGCCAGCTCATCTACGACCTGCGCACCGAAGCTGGGTTCAGCCAGCGTGAGCTCGCCGAGCGGATGGGAACATCACAATCCGTCATCTCCCGCCTCGAAGAGGGTGGCGGGGCGCGCAACCGCATTGACACCCTCGCCCGAGTCGCTAGAGCGCTCGGGCGGCATCTCGTCGTGTCGTTCCCCGAGAAGGTCCCGGCTGGCCTCAAGGACGCCGTGCAGGTGGCCTGACGCGCGGCGGTGGATGTGTTGCCTGCGTGGCTTCGCCAGAGGCCGGGGGGTCTGTCGGGCGGCAGGGTCGGCGAGGAGGACGGCGAGCGTTGTGCAGTCGTCGGAGCAGCTGCCAGGGTCGAACCCGGTGATCGACCAGTCATCCGGGGCGCGCGGCGGCCGGGGCGGGCTCGGCTTGCAAAGCCCGTTGGCAGTACTGCGCGATCGTGTGAGCACCGACCGCTGCCCGTTCGTCCCGCGGCAGAGCCGCGCAGGCTTGGACGATGGAGGGCATTGGTACGGCCGTTCCAGAGCGGAAGGCCCGATGTGCGCCGTCCTGAACTGGGCCGAACCTTGGCGGCGGAACGCACCACGACCGCCCTAGCTGGCGGATGGCGAAGGGGCCGAAGGACCACCGATGCGATTGGTGATGCGGCTGAAGGCCGTTCGCTGTTCAGGAGGTAGCCTCCTCACCGTGCGGCGGTTGACCACGGCAGTTCTGGCCGCAGGTTTGCTGTTCTCGTGCAGCAACGGCGCAGATCGAGGTCTCAACGCGGCCCCAACGTCGATGGCACCGCCGACCGGCAGCTCGCTGGAGTCAGCGAGCGTGCCCGACAGCCTCCGTGCGCACCGTGGGAACTTGACGCTCGCTTCGGTCGGGGTGTCGTTCGGACAAGAAGCGCCCTGCGTCCGGTGAGCTAGCGCCAGCTGGTGATCGTCAACCCACCGGCTCCATTCAGGGCGCTTTGGCTACCCGCTCAGGGGCGGTTCGGTCGAGAGCGACCAGTAGAAATGTGGTTCGTAGTAGCCGGACGAGGCCCAGTAGGTCAATACTCCCCATAGACGGCCCTCCTTCGGAACGACGACTTCCGCCTTGTGCATCGTGCCATCGCCCGCCTGCGCGACGAACGTACGCGGCCAGCAGCCAGACGCAGCGGGAGCGACACGAACGTGTGCTGGTTCTCGACATGGAAATCTCGCGCGAGGACCCGATGTCCGTCGATTGTCACCGAGATCGCCACGCTCGGGATCTCGCGGGTCTGGTTGCTCACCTCAAGAACGAAGTTGGCGCGGTCCGCCTCGACGACCGCCACCGGAGCCAGGCTTTCTCCCTGACCCGAACCACACGCCACTAGGGCCAGCAGGACAACGCTTAGCGTCGCTGATGAAACTGTCCCTGGCCGCTCGCCAACCACCGCACGCATGGGATCCATCTTGCCTCCACGCTGCTCACCTCGCCTACGGTGATCAACCTGGCTTCGTCGGCGTTCCCCCGAAGCACGCGGCGATCTCCTCGTCCCAGGTCACCTCGCTGGCGATCACATCGGTCCGGAGCCCCTTGATCGAGGGCTGGCGGAGGGTGCCGCCCTCGGTCACCTCCGTGTAGGCGATCTCGACGACCAGCATTGGCCGTACGTAGTGCAGCTTGAGCGGTGGCTTGTTCACGAACGGCGCCTCGGGGACCGCTATCTGGCCAAAGAGCTTCTGGAGCTGGCGGATCATCTGCTCGTTGAGCCCCGACCCCGCCTGACCGACATAGAACAGCCGCTGGGCCCGCTCGTCGGCGGTGTCGTAGCAGCCCAGCGCCAACGACCCGATGCTCTCCTGCCGACTACCCGAGCCGGTCGACCAGCCGCCGACCACGAACTCCCGCCGGCGGCCGCATTTCACCTTGGACCACGCCGGCGACCGCTTGCCCGGTTGGTAGCTGGCGTCGAGCCGCTTGGCCATGAAACCTTCGAGGCCGGCCTGGCGGCACGCCTCCAGTAGCTCGTCCGGAGTGGCATCGAGAACGGGCGCCGTCTGCCAGTGGGGCCCTTTGAAGCCGAGGCCGTCCAGCACCCTTCGGCGCTCCCGTTGCGCACGATCCACGAGCAGCTCGCCGTCGAGCCAGAGCACATCGAAGGCCACGAAAGCGACGGGCGTCTCGGCCACCAGCCGGCCGGATGGCTGCGCGACGTGCATGCGTCGCTGGAGCCGCTGGAAGCTGGAGACTCCCGTGTCGCTGAACGCCACCACCTCGCCGTCCAGTACAGCGGCGTGCGGGGCGAGGGCCTCGGCCATCCCGGCCAGCTCGGGGTAGTGGCTGGTGATCTCGCCACCCCGCCGGTTGGTGAGCACGAGCCCGCCCGGGCCGACCAGGGCGACGACTCTTTGCCCATCCAGCTTCGGCTCGAACTGGTACACGGCCGGGTTCGACGGCACCCCGTTGCCGCCCGTCAGCATCGGCAACAGCCGGGGCGGGACGACCTCGCTCATCCACCCCACCTTGCCTCAAGCGCCAGCCCTCATGGCGCCATGGACCGGGATGAAGGGCCAGGTGGGGATCGCCCAGCTCCGTGTACCGCTGGTCGGCGGTTAGCCCCGTCAGCCGTTCCTCACCAAGTCACGGGCCGAGGACGATGAGGCGTTCGTCGGTCATCTCGCGGGCGGCCCAGAGGGGGCCTTCTTTGGTGTTGCCGCTGGAGCGGACGCCGCCGTAGGGCATCTGGTCGGCCCGCCAGGTGGGGACTTCGTTGACGAGGACGGTGCCGAAGTTGAGGCGGCGGGCGGCGGCCAGGGCCACGGGCAGGCTGGCCGTGAAGATGCCGGCCTGGAGGCCGTAGCGGGTGTCGTCGGCCAGGCGCAGGGCCTCGTCGATGTCGTCGTAAGCGGCGACGGCCACCACCGGGCCGAAGACCTCGTCACGGCAAACCCGCATGTCGGGGGTCACGTCGGCCAGCACCGTCGGGCGCAGCAGGCCGTCGACCACGTCGCCGCCGGTCACCACCGTGGCCCCGCCGGCCACGGCCTCGTCGACCCAGGCCTTCACCCGGTCGCGGTCACCGGTGGTGATCAGCGCCGACACGTCGGTGGCTTCGTCCATCGGGTCGCCCACCACGAGGGCCGCCACCAGCTCGCCCAGCAGGTCGCAGAACGGGCCGGCGACCGACCGGTGCACGTAGACCCGCTGGGTCGACACGCACGACTGGCCGGCGTGGGCGAAACCGGCGACCGAGATCGTGCGGGCTGCCCGCTGCCAGTCGCCGTCGGCCTCGATCACGACGGGCGAGTTGTTGCCGAGCTCGAGGGCGACCTTCTTGCGCCCGGCCCGGGCCCGGAGGTCCCACCCCACCTCGCCCGACCCGGTGAAGGTCAGGTAGGCGACCCCGGGGTGCTCCACCAGGGCCGAGCCCACCGTGGCCCCCGATCCCGTGACCACCGCCAAGTGGCCGTCGGGCAGGCCGGCCTCGGCCAGCAAGTCGGCCAGGGCCAGGGCTGTGAGGGGGGTCTGCGACGCCGGCTTGAGCACCACCGGGCAACCGGCGGCGATGGCCGGGGCCAGCTTGTGGGCCACCAGGTTGAGGGGGAAGTTGAACGGGGTGATGGCCCCCACCACACCGATCGGCAACCGCAGGGTGAACGCCAGCCGCCCCTGGCCGATCTCGGCGGCGTCGATCGGCACCATGTCCCCGGTCAGCGTGCGGGCCGCGCTGACCCCGGCCGTGAAGGTCGTCACCGCCCGGCGAGCCTCCACCCGGGCCGTCTTGAGGGGCTTGGCCGACTCGGCCGCGATGGTCCGGGCCAGCGCCTCGGAACGGCCGGGGTCGGCCAACAGGCGCGCCGCCCGCTCCAGTACCTCGGCCCGTTCCCACGGCGGTAGGGGGCAGCCGTCGAGTGCCGCCTGAGCGGCGCTCACGGCCCGGTCGACGTCACCGGGGCCGTGGGCCGCCACCTCCCCGACTACCTGCCCGTCGAACGGGCTGCGTACGAGGACCGTCGCGCTGCTCATCGCCCCGAGCGTAGGAGCTGGTGTGTTCGCGCTCGGCGCGGCGGGGCAGACGAAGGCTGGTTGACGGCACTGATGACCTAGCGCGGCGTCAGGTGCCCAATGCTGCCCTCGGTGCCCCGGCCCTTGCACATGCCGGCCAGATCGCCACATCCGACCGGGGCCGGAACGGCCGACATCCGGTCGATCGAGGCCTCAGCCGCCGGCCAGCGACAAGGCCGCCTGGCGGGCCTGCTGGATGCACGCGGCGATCCCTACCCCCCGGTAGGCGGCCCCGGCCACCGTGACCCCGGGGGCGTCGGCCGCCAGGGCAGACTCGATCCGGGCCACCCTCGCCTGATGGCCGACGTCGTACTGGGGGAACGCCCGGGGCCAGCGGGTCAAGAAGTGGGACCGGGGCGCGGACCGCAGCCCCATGGCCTCGACCAGCTCGGCGTGTACCCGGTCGACCAGTTCGGCGTCGTCGAGCTCCATGGCCCGGTCGTCGCCGGCACGCCCGGCCGAGGCCCGCAGCAGGACCAACCCCGGGCGGCCCTCGGCCAGATGGGGCCACTTCGAGGTGAGCCACGTACACGCCGTGATGAGGCGCCCGTCGACCCGGGGCACGAGGAACCCGCTGCCGTCGAGGGGCCCGGAGGCCAGCGCGTCCTCGCCGTAGGCCAGGGTGACGGTGACGACCGACGCGTAGGTGATGGCGGCCAGTTCGCCGGCGGCGTCCGCCGAGCGGGGCTCGATCAGCGGGGCGGCCGCGAAGGCGGGCACCGTGAGGACGACCGGCCCCCGGCCCAGGTCGTCGAGGGACCGGACGGGCGCGCCGAGGCGTAGCTCGGGCCCCCCCAGCCGTTCCACCAGCCGCTCGACCAGCCGCTCGATTCCACCCCGCAGCCCGAGGAACAGCGGCCCGCCAGGTGTGCCGTAGCCCTCGGGCCCGGCCCGGGCCGCCGGGGTGGGAGTGGGCGGGGGCAGCGACCCGCGCAGGGCACGCATGAGGCTCCCGCCGTGGGCGGCCGGGCCGGCCACCTGGGGGGCGACCGCGGCCAGGCTGAGCCGGTCGGCCCGACCGGCGTGGATGCCTCCGATCAGCGGGTCGACCAGCCGGTCGACGACCTCCCGGCCCAGCCGCCCCCCCACCACGTCCGCCACCGACCGATCAGCCCCCGCCACCCCGCCGGCCGCGGGCCCGCTGGTCGGCAGGACGAGGTCGAGGGCGGCGCGGGCCAGCCCGGCCGGGGACACGATGCCGGAACGGGCCAGGGGGTCGAGGCGAGCGGGGACGCCGAGCACCGTGCCCTCGGGGATGGGGCGCAGGCGGCCACGCGTCCATATGTAGGCCCGGCCGGTGGCGGGGGCCACCAGTTCGTCCTCCAGGCCCAGGGCGCGGCACAACTCGACGGCCCACGGCACCCGGGCCAGGAACGTGTCGGGGCCGGCCTCCACGGCCACCCCGTCGAGCGAACCGGTGCGCAACTTGCCACCGAGGCGGTCCGACGCGTCCCACACCGTGACGGCCAGACCCGGGGCGTACTGGCGCAGGTACCAGGCCGTGGCCAGCCCGGTGATCCCCCCGCCGACGATCGAGACGTGGCCCTCAGGCGTCGGCACGCCGGCGCACCACCTCGGCCAGGGTCGCGGCCAGCACCGGGTGGTCGTTGGGCATGGGGGTGCGGGTGAACGCCAGCCCCAGGTCGGCGGCCAGCCGGGCGGCTTCGACGTCGAGGTCGTAGAGCACCTCGAGGTGGTCGGAAACGAACCCGGCAGGGCACACCACCACCCCCCGGCTCGCGACGCCGGCCACCGACGGCACGGCCCGGGCGCGCAGCACGTCGAGGATGTCGGGGCCGATCCACGGCTCGGGTGTGCGCCCTGCGCTCTGCCAGCCCACCGACCACGAGGACAGGCCGGCCCGGACGGCCACCGCGTCGGCCGTCTGGCGCAACTGCTCGGGATAGGGGTCGCCCTCGGCCAGGATGCGTACCGGCAGGCTGTGGGCCGTGAACACCACCTCGACCTCGCCCAGGTCGACGGGCAGGCCGGCCAGGGCCCCGGCCAGCAGGTCGAGGTAACCGGGCTCGCGGAACCACGAGTCGACCATTGCGAAGCGCAGGCCCTTGAGCGAGACCGCCCGTCGGGCCCGTTCGGCGTACTCACCCACCGACAGGCGGGAGAAGTGGGGAGCGAGGACCAGCCCGACCACCCGGTCCACCCGGGCGGCGGCCAGGGCGGTGGCCCCGTCCTCGACGAACGGCGGTGCGTGCTTCATGCCCAGTTCGACGACGAACCCCGGGCCCAGCTCGGCGGCCAGGGCGGCGGCCTGCGCCCGGGTGCGCTCGAGCAGGGGCGACGTGCCGCCGATGGCCTCGTAGCGGCGCTGGAGGTCGGCGAGCTGCTCGGCCGTCGGGGGGCGGCCCCGGCGCACGTGGGTGTAGTAGGCCTCGACGTCGGCGGGGGTGGCCGGCGTGCCGTAGGCCATCAGCAGGACGCCTACGGGCGGGCCGTCAATCCCCATGGACCAGCTCGACCACCCGGGCCAGCACGTCGGGGTTGGTGTCGGGCAGGACGCCCCACCCGAGGTTGAACACGTGACCAGGACGGCCGCCGTTGCGGGCGAGCACGTCGGCCACCCCCTCGGCCACCGCCTCGGGCCCGGCCAGCAGGCGGACGGGGTCGAGGTTGCCCTGCACGGCCCGGGCCGGTCCCAGGCGGTGGCGGGCCTCGTCGAGCGGCACCCGCCAGTCGACGCCCACCACGTCCGCCCCCGCCTGGGCCATCAGCTCGAGGAGCTGGCCGGTGCCGACCCCGAAGTGGACACGGGGGACGGCCAGGTCAGCCAGCCCCTCGAACAGCCGGCGGCTGGCGGGCAGCACGTAGCGGGCGTAGTCGGCAGGGGCGAGCTGGCCGGCCCACGAGTCGAAAACCTGCACGGCCGCTGCCCCCGCGCCCACCTGGGCCCGCAGCGACGCCACCGCCAGGTCGGCCAGGGCGCCGGTGAGGGCGGCCCAGGTCTCCGGGTCGCCGAACATCAGGGACTTGGTGCGGGCGTGGGTCTTCGACGGCCCGCCCTCGATCAGGTAGCTGGCCAGGGTGAACGGCCCACCCGCGAACCCGATGAGGGGCACGTCGAGCTCTTTGACCAGCAGGCGGACGGTCTCGGCCACATACGGCACGTCGGCCTCGGGTTGGAGGGGCCGTAGCCGGGCCAGGTCGGCCGCCGCGCGGAACGGCTCGGCCACCACCGGGCCGGTCCCCGCCTCCAGGGCGATGTCGAGACCGATCCCGACCAGCGGCACGATGATGTCGGAGAACAAGATGGCGGCGTCGACCCCCAGCCGCCGCACCGGCTGCATGGTGACCTCGGCCGCCAGTTCGGGCGACCGCACGATGTCGAGCATCCCGTAGCGTTCCCTGATGGCCCGGTACTCGGGCAGGCACCGCCCCGCCTGGCGCATGAACCACACCGGCGTGCGCTCGACCGGCTCACCCCGGCAGGCGGCGAGGAACGGCGGCGTCGGCGGCACGAGGCGAGGCTACCTGCGGCCCGCCGCCCTCCGGCACCGCCCACTCTCGGTATATTTCTTGCCGCTCAGCGGCAAGAATCCTACAAGGACGGGCGGCGGCCTCGGGCCGCTACGCTCGGGGGTGAGACACGGGAGCCCGGACGGACCGGGCTGAGAGGGCGCCTCTGCCGGCGCCGACCGTCTGAACCTGTCCGGGTAATGCCGGCGAAGGGAGAACCATGCGGCGCAAGGTCTACGCCGAGGGAGTGCCGTTCACCGAGGTGTCGCTGACCGACGGGTCGGCAGTGCGGCTGTACGACACCAGTGGGCCGGCGGGGCCTGACCACGACCCCGCCGCGGGCCTGCCCGCCCTGCGCCGGCCGTGGGTCGAGGGCCGGGGCGACGTGGAGGCCTACGAGGGTCGCCGCCCCACGGTGCGCGACGACGGCCGGGCCGCCGCCCGCCGGGCCAACGGCAACGGCGCGGGCGGGGCCGGGGCTACCGGGGCGGCGGGCGAGGCGCCCACGGTCTTGCGGGCCCGGGCCGGCCGCACGGTCACCCAGCTCCACTACGCCCGCCGCGGGGTGATCACCGAGGAGATGGCGTTCGTGGCCCGGCGGGAGGGGCTCGACCCCGAGTTCGTCCGTGACGAGGTGGCCCGGGGGCGGGCCATCATCCCGTCCAACGTCAACCACCCCGAGTCCGAGCCCATGGCCATCGGGCGCAACTTCCTGGTCAAGATCAACGCCAACATCGGCAACTCGTCGGTCTCGTCGTCGATCGCCGACGAGGTCGACAAACTGCGGTGGGCCACCCGCTGGGGTGCCGACACGGTGATGGACCTGTCGACCGGGGCCGACATCCACACGACCCGGGAATGGGTCATCCGCAACTCGCCGGTGCCCATCGGCACGGTCCCGATCTACCAGGCGTTGGAGAAGGTCGACGGCCAGCCCGCCGAGCTGACCTGGGAGATGTACCGCGACACGATCGTCGAGCAGTGCGAGCAGGGCGTCGACTACTTCACGGTGCACGCCGGGGTACGCCTGGCCTACGTGCCCATGACGGCCAAGCGCATGACCGGGATCGTCAGCCGGGGCGGTTCGATCATGGCCGCCTGGTGCCTGGCCCATCACCAGGAGAACTTCCTCTACACCCACTTCGAGGAGCTGTGCGAGATCATGGCGGCCTACGACGTGGCCTTCTCGCTGGGCGACGGCCTGCGGCCAGGCTCGATCTACGACGCCAACGACCAGGCCCAGTTGGCCGAGCTGGCCACCCTGGGCGAGCTGACCAAGGTGGCGTGGGGCCACGACGTGCAGGTGATGATCGAGGGCCCGGGCCACGTACCCATGCACAAGATCCGCGAGAACATGGAGCTCCAACTGGAGCTGTGCCACGAGGCGCCGTTCTACACCCTGGGCCCGCTGACGACCGACGTGGCCCCCGGCTACGACCACATCACCTCGGCCATCGGGGCGGCCATGATCGGCTGGTACGGCACGGCCATGCTCTGCTACGTGACGCCCAAGGAGCACCTCGGCCTGCCCGACCGCGACGACGTCAAGCAGGGCGTGATCGCCTACAAGATCGCGGCCCACGCCGCCGACCTGGCCAAGGGCCACCCCCGCGCCCAGGAGTGGGACGACGCCCTGTCCAAGGCCCGGTTCGAGTTCCGGTGGGAGGACCAGTTCGACCTCGCCCTCGACCCCGACACCGCCCGCTCGTTCCACGACCAGACCCTGCCCGCGGCCCCGGCCAAGCAGGCCCACTTCTGCTCGATGTGCGGGCCCAAGTTCTGCTCCATGCGCATCAGCCAGGACGTGCGCGACTACGCCGCCGCCCACGGCGTCGGGGAGGAGCAGGCCATCGAGCTGGGCATGAAGGAGAAGGCGGCCGAGTTCCGGGCCACCGGGGCCGTGGCTCCCTGACACCGGCCCCCAGCGGCGGCCTGCTCCGGCGGGGGTCGTCGCCCCGTTCCCGCCTGGCCCTGGCCGTGCTCATGGCGGCCGCCGGCGCCCTGCACTTCGCCGCCCCTCGGCCCTACGAGCAGATCGTGCCCCGGCCCCTGGCCGGCCAGGCAGAACTGGCCGTGGCCGCGTCGGGCATGGTCGAGATGACGGCCGCCGTGCTGCTGGCCGTCCCGCGCACCCGCCGGGCGGGAGCGTGGCTCACCTTCGCCGTCCTGCTGGCAGTGTGGCCGGCCAACTTCCAGATGGCCCTCGACGGCGGCCTGCCGGGCGGCGGCCCGGTGACCGGCTCGCCGGCCGTGGCCTGGCTGCGGGTGCCCCTCCAGGTCCCCCTGCTGCTGTGGGCCTGGCGCCACACCGGGCCGGTCAGCAGGTCGGGCCGCTGAACTGGGCGGTGACGCTGGGCAGCCACTGGCCCCCCTGGCTGGTCAGCACCCGCCAGTAGTAGATCGCCCCCGCCTGGGTCTCGCGCAAGTCGTAGCTGCCACGATTGGCCGCCAGGGTCTGGGTGGTGGTGGCGTTGGCCGGGTCGAGCCTGTCGGGCCGGACCGAGATCACGATCGACTGCTCCCCGCTGCCCGACGGGGCCCAGGACAGGCGCACCAGGGGCTGGCCCGAGTCACACGACGGGAAGGCGGAAAGGTCGGTGGCCACCGGCCCGCCCGTGCCCGGCACAGTCGGGTCGGGGGCGGTGGGGATGGGCAGGGACGTGGGGGTTGTGGCCCGGGTGGTCGTGGGGCCGGGCTCAGCGGTGGTCGTGGTCACGCCCTGGCCGTCGGTGGTCGTAGGACCGGTACCGGGGACCGAAGTCGTGCCCCCGGGCCCGGCGGTGGTCGTCGGCCCGCCCGTGAAGTCGGCGAAGTTGCCGTCGCTGCACGCCGCCCCGGCCAGGACGAGAACGAGCGCTGCCAACCCCACCCCGATCGCTCTCACCGGTCAACCGTAGCCCGAGGCCGGGCGCCGACCCCGCCCAACCGGTGTGCGGAACGCGCCAGTCCCGGCCCGTTGGGTACACCGGCACGGCGGCTCGACCGGTTACGGGCACGGGGCACGCCTGCCCTAGCCTCGGGCCGATGGCCGTCGAGGTGGCACCCGGTGTGTTCCAGATCGACACCCTGCTGGGGGGCTGGGAACGGGTGACGGCCGGCTACCTGGTCATGGGCCCTCCCCCTGTCCTGGTGGAGACGGGCAGCCAGAGCTCGGTCCCGACCGTCCTGGCCGCCCTCGACGAGCTGGGGGTGGGGCCGACCGACCTCGGCGCCATCGTCGTGACCCACATCCACCTCGACCACGCCGGCGGCGTAGGCGACGTAGCTGCGGCTTTCCCGGGGGCGTCGGTCCACGTGCACCCCCTGGGGGCCCGGCACCTGGCCGACCCCTCCCGGCTGGTCAGCTCGGCCGGTCGGGTGTACGGCGACCTGCTCGACTCGCTGTACGGACGGCTGGCCCCCACCCCGGCCGAGCGCATCCAGGCCCTGGGGGACGGCGAGCGGGTGGGAACGCTCACCGCCGTCCACTCCCCGGGCCACGCCAAGCACCACCTGGCCCTGCACGACGAGGCCAGCGGACTGCTGTTCGCAGGCGACGCCGTGGGTGTACGCCTGCCCGACGTGGGCGTGTTGCGGCCGGCCACGCCGCCCCCCGACTTCGACCTCGAACTGGCGCTGGCCTCGCTGGGCCGCTTCGCCCAGCGGCGCCCGCACGCGCTGGCCCTGGCCCACTTCGGCGTCGTCCCGGGCCGGCCCCAGGACCTCTTGGACGAGGCCGAGGGCTCGTTGCGGCAGTGGGCCGAGGTGGCGGAACGGGCCTGGCAGGCCGGGGCCGATGTCGACGCCGCCCTGATGGACGCCTTCGGCGCGTCCCACGCCCGGGTCGAGGTTCTCAACGGGGTTCACTCCAACGCTGCCGGCCTGCGCCGCTGGCTCGACCAGAGGGCGGCCTCCGAGACCTGACCTGAGCGCCGACCGGGCAGCCGGCCGCAGGGCGGCAGCACTCCGTCGGGCGCACTTGGCTACCCTCGTTGCCCCATGCGGTTCCGCAGCGGTGCCCGCCTCGACACGTCCCAGGTGTCGGACCGGCGCGGCATGGGCGCGGGCCCGCTGGCCATCGGGGGCGGCGGGGTCGTGGGCCTCATCTTCCTGGTCGTCAACCTCCTGACCGGGGGCGGCGGGGGCGACCTGTCCAACCTGCAACTGGGCCAGCCCGGGACCGACCTGTCGGCCGAGTGCCGCACGGGCGACGACGCCAACCAGCGCGACGACTGCCGGATCGTGGCCGTGATCAACAGCGTGCAGGCCTTCTGGGAGGCGACCCTGCCCGGCTACCGCCGGTCGACGACCGTGTTCTTCGAAGGCCAGGTGAACACCGGCTGCGGCACGGCCACCTCGGCCGTCGGGCCCTTCTACTGCCCGGCCGACGAGAGGGCCTACATCGACCTCGGCTTCTACCAGGTCCTACGGGAGCGGTTCGGGGCCAGGGGCGGGCCCTTCGCCGAGGCCTACGTGATCGCCCACGAGTACGGCCACCACGTCCAGCACATCCGGGGCGTGCTGGAGCGAGCCCGCAGCCGGGCCACCGGCCCCGAGAGCGAGGGCGTCAGGGTCGAGCTCCAGGCCGACTGCCTGGCCGGCATGTGGGCACGGGGGGCCGTCGGCACCGGCTTCATCGAAGAGCTCACCGAAGCCGACATCCGCGACGGGCTGGACGCGGCCGCGGCCGTGGGCGACGACCGCATCCAAGAACGCGTCCAGGGCCAGGTCGACCCCGAGTCGTGGACCCACGGTTCGGCGGCCCAGCGCCAGAGCTGGTTCCTCGCCGGCTACCGCACCAGCGACATCGCCGCCTGCGACACGTTTTCCGTCGCCAACCCGTAGGGCCCGGGACTACCGGCGGGGACTACCGGCGGGGCGCAGGCGGGCCATGACGGGCCAGTGGTCCGACGGGAGGCGGCCTCGGGGCCGGTCGTGGACTATGGAGCCCTCCAGCACCTCGTGGTCGCCGGACACCAGGATGTGGTCGATGCGAGCCCCGTCGAGGCGGCCGGTGAAGGCGTGGGCCGTGGCCGCGCCCGGGCCCCGGGCGGGTAGGTGCCCGAGGGCGTCGGCCAAGCCGGCCTCGAGGAGGTGGACGACGCTGGCCTCCCCGACCGGCGCATTGAGGTCGCCCATGACGACACAAGGGCCCGGTGCCTCGGCCAACCAGCCGACCACGGCCGCCGCGCTGGCCGCCCTCCGCTGAGCCGAGCGGTGGTCGAAGTGGGTGTTGACTACCGTCAGCTCGCAACCGTCCTCGAGGTCGACCAAGCGGGCGACGGTCGCCATCCGGCCCTGGCGATCGGCGTCGAACCAGCGGGCTTCGGCGCCGGCGACCTTGAAGCGGTCTGCCCTGAACAGCACCGGGCACTGCTCGCCGCCCCAGCGTCGGCGGGCCCGGCCCGGGCTGACGAACCCGTAGCCAGGCAGGCGCCTAGCGAGGTAGCGCATCTGCACGGGCCGTACTTCCTGGAGGCCGGCCACGTCGGGCACCAGCCCGGCGATGGCGCCAACGGTCGACCGGCGGCGCAACCACCACAGGTCCCACCCGTCGAGGCCCAGCGCAGTGCGGACGTTGAACGTCATCACGACCAGTTCACGAACCCGCCCCGTCGACTGCGCCGTCCCGGGCACTTCCGGTAGTCGCTCCCGTCCCGATCCTTCGCCCACGGGCCCCGCACAGTAGCGGGCACCCCTTGTTACGTCAGGAGCAAGACCAGGATGATTATCAGTATCAGTGTGCCGATGCCTATGTACACGGGTTCCTCCCGTCTCTGGTATGGCCCACTGGTTCCCTGTGGCGGGGGCCGACAAACGTGGCCCGGGAGGCGTAGCCAGCGCCGTCGGGGGTAGGTACGACGGGACAGAACAAGGCACCGAACGACGGAGGAGATCCTCTCATGGCCACCGTGGAAAAGACCATCGAAGTCAACAAGCCGGTGAGGACGGTCTACAACCAGTGGACCCAGTTCGAGGAGTTCCCCCGGTTCATGGAGGGCGTCGAGAGCGTCACCCAGATCGACGACTCCCACCTGCGCTGGAAGGCATCGATCGGCGGGGCACACCGCGAGTGGGACGCCGAGATCGTCCACCAGGAGCCCGACCGGCGCATCGCCTGGCGCAGCCTGAGCGGCGCGGCCAATGCCGGTGACGTCACCTTCCAGCCCGCGGGCGCGGGGGCCACGGCCATCACCCTGCGGCTCGACTTCGAGCCCGACGGGCCGGTCGAGAAGGCCGGTCAGGCTTTGGGCGTCGTGTCCAAGCGGGTCGAGGGCGACCTGGAGCGCTTCCGCGACTTCATCGAAGGCCGCGTGGCCGAGACCGGAGCCTGGCGGGGCCAGGTCCCGTAGCGGCCCGCCGGTTACCCCGGCGCAGCGGTTCTGACCGGTTGCCCCCCGTTCACCGGGGGGCAACCGGTCGCGTCGGAGCAACCAGCCGACGCCACTACCCTCGCGACCATGCGAAGAGCCACGACGGCCCTCGTGATGGTCCTGGTACTCGCGGCCTGCGGTGGCGGGGACGGGGGCCAGCAAAGCGCCGGGGTAGCCGACCCGACGACCGCCGTGCCCGCCCCCGAGACGACCGCTTCTCCGGCACCCACCACCACGGTCGCCTCCCACCCCATCTACCGGGTGGCCACCGCCGAAGTGGCCCGGGTCAATGTCTACGACGAGATGGGCGCCACCACCCCCACTGGCTCGTTCGCCCACCCCAACCCCACCTATGGGTCCCCCCGGGTGTTCCTGGTCAAACAGGAGAGAGGGGACTGGCTGGAGGTCTACCTGCCGGCCCGGCCCAACGGCAGCACGGGCTGGATCAACAAAGGCGACGTGAGCCTGGCCGAGCACACCTACCGGATCCTGGTGGAGCTGAGCCAGTTCCGGCTGACGCTGTTCGACAAGGACCAGATGGTCCTGCAGGAGCCGGTGGCGGTGGGGACCTCGGCCACCCCGAGCGCCACCGGGTTCTTCTACACGACCGAGCTGATCGCCGTTTACCCCGACGAGCAGTATGCCTACGGCCCCTACGCCTACGGCCTGTCGGCCTACTCCGAGGTGCTCTACAGCTTCGGCGGGGGCGACGGCCAGATGGGTATCCACGGCACCGGCGACCCGGCCAGTATCGGGCGCAACGTCAGCAACGGCTGCATCCGCATGACCAACGAGGCCATCACCCGCCTGCGGGAGATGCTGCCGATCGGGGTACCGGTCGAGATCAGGGCCTGACCGGGGTGATGGTCAACCCCAGCGAGGTGAACTTCTCCAGCGGGTGGTCGTAGCCCCGCTCGAGGTGGTGGACACCGTGGAGGGTGGAGGGGCCGTCGGCCACCGAGGCGGCGATCACATGGGCGAAGGCGGCCCGGATGTCGGGCATCTCGATCTCGGCCCCCCGGAGCGCGGCCACGCCTCGCACCAGCGCCGAGTGCAGGAAGCCGGTCTCCTCGAAGCGACAGGCGTTGCCCACCAGGCACTGGTCGAACAGCTCCACCTCGGCGTTCATGGCCCGAAGGGCGTCGACATAACCCAGCCGGTCCTCGAAGACCGTCTCGTGGATGACCGACAGCCCCTTGGCCTGGGTGCACAACACCACCAGCCCGGGCTGCCAGTCGGTCATGAAGCCGGGATGAGGGTCGGTGTGGACGGCGGCCGGACGCAGGCCCGCGGCCCCGACCTCGGCGGCGATGCCGTCGTCGTCGATGGCGAACTCGGCGCCCATGCGCTGCAGGGTCGATATGGCCGTGACCAGGCGGTCCTGGGCGCAGCCCCGGATCCGGACCCGCCCGCCGGTGGCCAGGCCTGCGACCAGGTAGGAGAACGCCTCGATGCGATCGCCGCCGATGCGCTGGCGGGCACCAGTGAGGTGGGGGACCCCCTCGATCACGAACAGGCGGTCGGGCTGGAGCTCGATGCGGGCGCCCATGCGCTGGAGGAACAGGGCGAGCTCGACGATCTCGGGCTCGACGGCCGCGTTCTCCAAGGTGGTGCGGCCCTCGGCCCGGGCGGCCGTGAGCAGCACGGTCTCGGTCGCGCCCACGCTCGGGAAGGGCAGGCGGATGTGGGCGCCGTGCAGCTTGGACGCCTTGGCGTGCAGGCCTTCGTCGGTGAACTCGATCTCGGCCCCGAGCTGGCGCAGGGCGTCGGCGTGGTAGTCGACGGGCCGCGACCCGATGCGGTCGCCGGACTCGCCCAGGGGGATGAACGCCTCTCCGGCCCGGTGGAGCAGTGGCCCGGTGAGCAGGATCGGGATGCGGTTGAGCCGGGAGGCCGGCAAGCGGCAATCGAGCACCCGGTGGGCGTCGATGGTGATGACGTGGGCCTGGTCGTCGATGTCGACGTCGGCCCCGAGGGCCCGCAGCAACGAAGCCGTGATGTCGACGTCGCCCAGGTGAGGGGCGTTGCCCACCACCCCCGGTTCGTCGGACAGCAGCGACGCCACCATGAGCTTGGTGACGACGTTCTTCGAGCCGCTGATGGACACGTCGCCCCGGAGCGGGCCACCGGGCTCGATCCGCCACGTGGGGATCCCCGAGTCGGCCGGCACGGCGCCCATCATTGCACCCCTTGGGGTACCCCCCCGACGGGGGGCCCGGCGGTCAACGGGCCAGGAAGGGGCCGGTGGTGGACGAGGTGCAGGCCCCGGGTGGTGCGGGTGAGGGCGACGTAGAGAGCCTGCAGGCCCTTGCCGCGCTCGTCGACGAGGGCGGCCGGCTCCACCACCACGACCGAGTCGAACTCCAGGCCCTTGGCCCCCGCGGCCCCGAACACGGCGATCGGCTGCTCGAGCACGGCCGAGCCCGAGTCCGGGGCCCCGAGGACCGTCCGCAGCTCGTCGACCAGGGCCATCGGGGCGATCACGGCCACCCGCCCGCCCACGGCCCGGGGCAGCTCGGCGCGGGCCACGGCCGCGGCCGCGGCCACCAGGTCGCCGGCCGTGGCCACGCGGGTGACGGCCGGTGGTTCGCCTGTGGACCGCACCGAGCGGGGCGGGGAGAGGCCGGGCGCGGCGGCCGCCAGCACCCGGGAGGCCAGGTCCATGACCTCCACGGGCGTGCGGTAGTTGACCGACAGCTCGGCCACCCGTGGGTCGCGCCGGCCGGGCAGGTGGGCCAGCACGTCGTCCCACGACCGGGCCGAGTGCTCGCCGCTGGCCTGGCCCAGGTCCCCGACCAAGGTCATCGACCCGCTGGGCACCCGGCGGCCGATCATCCGCACCTGCATGGGCGTCAGCTCCTGGGCCTCGTCGACCAGCACGTGGCCGAAGGTCCGGGTGGCCAGGTCGGGCTGCTCGTCGCTCGGGGCGTCCCTGGTCCACCGGGACAGGTGGTCGACCAGGTCGGCCCGCATCACGGGGTCGATGTCCCCGGCATCCTCCAGGGCCCGCTCGTAGACCGACATCTCCTCGGCCCCGAGGCCCCGGTCGGCGGGCCGGGCCCGCGACGGGACGGGGCCCAGGTGGACGGCCGCCTCGTCGAGCAGGGCGATGTCGGCCTCGGTCCAGGCCACGTCGGCCAGCCGCTTGTGGCGGGGCCGGACCAGCGCCTGCCACTCTTGGTCCTTGAGCACGCCGTGAGCCGCCAGGCGGGTCAGCGCCGGCACGCTGAACAGGTCGTGCAGCAGGGCCTCGGGCGTGAGGACGGGCCACATGCGTTCCACGGCGGCCACGTAGGCCCGCTGGCGGCGGAGCTGGAGCTCCAGGTCCTCGGGGAGCGGCTCGTCGGGCTCCAGGCCCTCCCGCCGGCGCCACTGGTCGAGCAGGTGGCGGCTCACGAGGCGCTCGAAGTAAGCGCGGCGCCGGTTATGGTCGCCCCGGCGCCGCTTGACCCGCTGGACGATGTCGCGGGTGGCGCCCGGGGACAGGCTCAGCAGGTGGGCGCCCAGGGGGATGGTGGCCGCCACCGGCAGCGGGCGCTGGCGCTGGGACACGGCCCGGGCCACCAGCGCGGCCATGCGGACGTCGCCCTTGACGGTGGCCGCCTCCGGGGTGTCGGTGCCGGTCATGGTCACCGCGGGGACGAGCGTGGCCGGCGTGGCGAACGTGACCGTGTGCTCGCCCAGCGAGGGCAGCACCTGTTCGATGTAGCGGAGGAACACCCGGTTGGGGCCGATGAGCAGCACGCCCGCCCGTTCGAGCGGGAACCGGTAGGTGTAGAGCAGGTAAGCGGCCCGGTGCAGAGCCACGGCCGTCTTACCCGTACCCGGTCCTCCCTGGACCACCAGCACACCCGGGAGCGGGGCTCGGATGATCTCGTCCTGCTCGCGCTGGATGGTGGCCACGATGTCGGCCATCCGGCCCGTTCGGGCCCGGCGCAGCGACGCCAGCAGGGCGGCCTCGCCCACCAGGACCAGGTCGTCGCCGATGTCGTCGCCCTCGCTGTCCACCGCCAGCAGGTCGTCCTCGATGCCCACCAGCCGCCGGCCCCGCAGCAGGAAGTGGCGGCGCCGGGCCAGGCCCAGGGGCTCGCCCGGGGTCGCCCGGTAGAAGGGCTCGGCGGCTGGCGCCCGCCAGTCGACGACCAGGGGCTCGTTCTCCTCGGTCGAGATGGCGACCCGGCCGACGTAGAGGGTGCCGCCCGGGCCGTCGGGGCCCCTGACGTGGTCGACACGGCCGAACACCAGGCCGGCGTCGGCCGCCTTGAGGGCGGCCAGGCGCCGTTCCGTCACCTCGACCCGTACGTCACGCTCGTAGCGGGCCTGGTGGGTGCCGCCCCGGCTGTCGCCCAGGACGTCGGCCGACACGGCGCGCGCCTGCTCGCGCATGGCGTCGAGGCGCCGGTAGGCCCGGTCGATGACGGCCTGCTCGGCCGCCAGCTCAGGGTGCGTCGTCAGGTGCTCGTGAGTCCTTGTGCGTCGGGTTGCCAGCGGGTCCCCGCCCGCAAGGGCGGAGGGAAGATTCTAGTTGCCCTGGGGGCCGCAACCTGTTCTCGACTTGGGGACGCAAGCGACCGGTTGCCGCGGGGGCTGCGCCCCCGACGCACGGCTTCGCCGTGCTCCCCCATCCCCGCCCGGCCCGCTGGCGCTCGCGCCGTCGGGCGGCGCTTGCGCTCCGCACAAGCGCCTGGTTGCCGCGGGGGCTGCGCCCCCGACGCACGGCTTCGCCGTGCTCCCCCATCCCCGCCCGGCTCGCTGGCGCTCGCGCCGTCGGACTAGGCGTCGGGGCTGAGGGGTTCGACCAGCCGCCAGGCCGCGGTGGCCGGGTCACGGACGACGTCGAGGGCGACGGCCACAGGCTCGGCCACCCCTGGCGAACGAGGCTGCTCCCGCCATACGGCGGCGCGGGCAGCCAGCGAGCCTGGGCGGCTTCCCGGGCCGAAGGCCTCCAGAACGAACCCTCCCTCGACCTCGGCCAGGCCGCGCGCCCACACATTGACCACCCAGTCGCTCGAGAGGGTCGCGGTGGCCGAAACCGACACCGTGTCGATGCGGCCCTCGACGGCCGGCGCCTGGTTGGCGGGCACGTGGCGCACCTGGGCGCCCCGGATGATGCGTGCCCCGAACCTCTGCTTCTCGGCCGTTAGGTGGGCCCGGAAGGCGGGCAGGGCGCGCTCTTTGACGAACCGCTCCAGCAGGGGGCCCTGGCGCTCGAGGTAGAGCGACTTCTTCCAGGCCCGCTCCAGGCTCAGGGCCATGCCCACCTCGCGAGGCACGTCCAACTCCCGGGGCACCAGGGCGGCGTCCTCGCCCATCCACCGGCGCATCTCCCCGAACTGCTCGGGACGCATCCCGAACAGGCTGGCCCACAGGCGCAGGGCCCGCAGGCAGCCGCACGCCTCCCCCCCGAGCACGAGCATGGCCCGCTCGGCCGCCAGGTCGTGGTCGTCGAGCTTGAACTTGCCCCAGCGCCATGTGACGTGGTGTTCGTCGCCTTCGCACGGGACGGTGGCCGTGACCGCTGGCAAGTACTGGTACCAACGCTCGCGCCGGGCCATCGCCAGCGGGCCTAGGCCGCCATGCCGGCATCGCCGATGCGGACGACCCGCGCCCAGGCGGGCGGCGCCCACGCCCGGCCCCGGCGCACCGACTCGCCTTCGATGAGCCCGACCACCACGGCCATTCCCTTGGGGGGGTCGGCGGGCCACGGCGTCAGCCCGTCGGTCAGCACGACCAGCACCGAGGGCCGGGGCCTCAGCTTGGCGGCCGCTTCGATGCCCACGGTCATGTCGGTACCTCCGCCGCCCCGCAGGCGCAGCGACCGGGCGGTGGCCACCCGCTGGACGGTCTGCACGGCCGCGTCCACCGACAGCACCTGGAGGCGGTTGCGGCCCAGCCCCACACCCTTGAGTAGCCCGTCGACCTCGGCCAGCACCTGGGCCAGGAGTTGCTCGTCCATGCTGCCCGACGTGTCGCACAGCACGGCCACCTCCGGTGTCGGCCTCTCCATGGCGGGCAGGACCACCCCCACCACGGCACCGGCCCGACGCGACGGGCGCCGGTAGGTGTAGTCCACCCGCCCCGAGACGGCGCTCAGCCCCTTGCGGACCTCGGCGGCCAGCACCCGCCGCCAGTCGACCTTGGGCTCGAGCTGGTCCTCGGCCCAGCGCTGCCAGCCGGCCGACAGCCGTCCCACGCCTTCGCGCTGGAAACGCAACACGTCGCTGGCCACCTGGGCCCGCAGCAGGCGGCGCTCCCCGGGGGGCACCCCGCTCGACTGCTCGCCGCTCATCTCCCAGTCGCGGGCCAGGGCGTCGGCCCCGCTGCCGCAGTCGGGGTCGAGCTCGTCGTCGTCGTGGCGGTGCTCCCGGGCCGCGAAGTACTCCTCGGCCAGCCGGCCCGTCTCCCAGCCCAGCCGGTGGGGCTCGACCAGGTCCTCGGTCGGCAACCGCAGACCCGAGGCGATCAGGTCGTCGTTGATCTCGGCGTCGGCGGCCAGCGCCCAGTCCCGCGACAGGCGCTGGTCGACCCCCAGGCTTCGGGCCCGGCCGGCGTGGTCGCGCAGCAGGTGCCCGGCGTGGTGGACGAGCAGGCTCCCGAGCACGGGCACGCTCTCGCGCTCGATCACCGCCGGGTCGACGTAGAGGCGCCAGGCCTCGTCGACGGCCACCCGCCCGATCCCGGGGGACTCGACCACGTGGAAGGCCCACAGGGCCGAGGCCATGTAGGGGTGGCGCTCGACGGCCCACAGGCGGGCTACGGCCAGCTTGGCGATCATGGCCAGCGACCCCCGGCGGTCAGTGCTGCTGCCAGCGGACGTCGGCCAGCAGCGGGGCGAACAGTTTGGCCTCTGGGGGGGCGGGGGCCTTGGGGGGCCGGCACTTCACCAGCGCCCGGGCGGCCACGGCCCCCACGTCGGGGGTCGCTTCGCCGGCCCGGCCCAGCACCTTCCAGCCCGCCAGCCAGCGGTCGAGGGTGGGGTTGGCGGCCACCGCGGCGGCCACCGACGCCAGCACGGCGTGCACCCGGTCACCGCGCTCGGGTAGCTCGAAGCCCTCGGGGTCGGCCAGCACCTTCTCGGGGTCGGGGAGGTCCATCTCGATCTCCCACATGAGCAGCTCTACGCCCGCTCCCTCGCCCACCGCCCCGATGACCAGGGCGGTCACGGCCTCGGTGGAGGCTCCGGCGGCGTCCGCCGCGGCCCACAGGCGGGCCGCCATGTCCCACGTCCGGGGGCTGGGCCAGCCCCGGCCCGACCGGGCGGCGTCGGTGGGCACGTCGACCGCCAGCCCGGGGCGGACGCCCAAGAAGCCGGCCACCAGGCCACGGGTGTAGCTGATGCGGTCCTCCCAGCCTTCGGGCAGGACCGGTACCTTCGGCACCTCGAAGCCCGCGACCAGGCCCTGGGCGAACACCGCCGGCTCGACCTCCCAGTCGAGGTGGCAGAACCGGTTGGCCAGGGGAGCGGACAGGTCCCAGCCGTCGGCTGCCTGCTCGGGGGGGTTGGCGGCGGCCACCACGACCACGTCGGGGGGCAGGTCGAGGTCGCCCACCACCCGTTCGAGCACCACTCGCAGCAGCGCGGCCTGTACGGCCGGTGGTGCAGTGGATATCTCGTCGAGGAACAGCAGGCCGTGGCCGGCGGCCGCCAGGCGCTGCGCCCACCGGGGCGGGGCCATGTGGACGTCGCCGGCGGTGACCACCGGCAGGCCGGCGAAGTCCGATGGCTCCCGGATGGCGGCGATGACCGTCTCCAGGGGCCAGCCCAGGGCGTCGGCCATGGCCCGGATCGTGGAGGTCTTGCCGGTACCCGGCGCACCCCACAGAAGGACCGGCACCCGGGCGGCCACGGCGACCCCGAGCGCCTCGACCGCGGTGGCCTGGCTCATTGCCGGCGACGCTACCGCGAAGGACCGCTTTATCCCAGGGCGCGATCGGCCGATACGATCCGTACAGTGAAACGTCGGATCGACACCGTGCTCACGTGGTCGCGCACCACGGAGGGGCGCAAGTGGGTGCGCTACAGCATGGTGTCGGTCATCTCGGTGGTTATCAGCCAGATCCTGCTGTTCATCGCCTTCGGCCTGCTGAAGTGGCCGGCCCGCACGGCCAACGTGTGGGCCGTGTGCCTGTCGGCCGTGCCGTCCTACTACCTCAACCGGGCCTGGGCCTGGGGCAAGCGGGGCCGCTCGCGGCTGTTCAAGGAGGTCGTGCCCTTCTGGGCCATGGCCCTGTTGGGCCTGGCTTTCTCCACCATCGCGGCCGACCTGGCCGAGACGTGGGCCGCGGGTGTGACGACCTCGCACTTGCTGACCACGATGATCGTCATGGCCTCCTCTCTGGGGGCCTTCGGCGTCCTGTGGGTGGCCAAGTTCATCGTGCTCAACAAGCTGCTGTTCGCCAACCACCCTGACGACCTACCCGCTGCCCTCGACGGCCGGAGCGGCATCCCCAGCTGAGGTCCGACCGGCTGGCGCAGGCCCACCGGGCCCGTGGCTTCATGCCCGAAGGCGAGGGCATGGCTCTTTACGAGCTGGGCCGGCGGGCGGCCGGCGTCGGGCCCTTGCTGGAGGTGGGGTCGTGGTGCGGCAAGTCGGCGATCTACTTGGGCTCGGCGGCCGAGGAGGCCGGGACCGTGCTGTTCGCCGTCGACCACCACCGGGGGTCCGAGGAGCTCCAGGCCGGCTGGGAGCACCACGACCCGGCTGTCGTCGACCCCGGGACGGGCCGCATCGACACCCTCCCCCACTTCCGGCGGACGGTCGACGGGGCCGGCCTGGAGGCCACGGTGATCGCCGTCGTGGGCTCGTCGGTCACCGTGGCCCGGCACTGGGGGACGGCCCTCGGGCTGGTCTTCGTGGACGGCGGCCACTCCCGGGCCGAGGTCCATGGTGACTACGAAGCCTGGGCCCCATGGGTGGCCCTCGGGGGCTGGCTGGCGCTGCACGACGTGTTCGCCGACCCCGCCGAGGGAGGCCCGGCCCCCTTCGAGGTCTACCAGCGGGCGGTGGCGTCCGGAGAGTTCCGCGAGGAGCCGGCCGCGGGGACCGGTTCGCTGCGGGCCCTGCGGCGGCTGGTGCCCGCGGATGGCCGCCGAATGCCCTAGGTCGTGCCCGGCGCGTACGATCGGTCAGCGATGGACTCCTCCTCCCGGCATCTCGTCCGCAGGCGCGTCCCGGCCGTGGCCGCCGCCTTGGTTCTCGCCCTGGTGGCGGCCGCCTGCGGCGGTGACGGGACGTCCTCGACCGGCCAGCCCGACCCCGAGGACATCAACGCCGAGGTCGCCAGCTTCGACATCGCCGCCGGGGGGCCGTCGCGCCTGCTGGTGGGTGTCATCTCCAACGACCAGCGGTTCGTCGTCTTCGGGTCGGTGCAGCTCCGGTTCGCCTACCTGGGCACGGCCCAGGCCCGCGAGGAGGGCACCTTCGGGGCGCCCGTGGCCGGCCGCTTCCTGCCCGTGCCGGGCGTGGTGGTGCCCTCCCCCGCCCCCGCCTCACCCCAGTTGGCGTCCGGCTCGGAGGTGCGGGGCGTGTACTCGGCCCAGGCCACGTTCCCCAAGGCGGGCATCTACCAGGTCGAGGTGACGGCCGACGTGGCCGGCCGGGAGCGCACCACCACGGCCGCCTTCACGGTGGGCGAGCGCAACATCGTCCCGACGGTGGGCGAGCCCGCCTTGGCCACCGAGAACCTCACCATCGCCTCGACCGACGCCCCCCGGGGGGCCATCGACTCCCGGGCGGCGGCCGGGGGCGAGGTGCCCGACCCCCACATCCACTCGACCACGGTGGCCGCCGCCCTGGCCGCCGGTCGCCCGGCGGTCGTGGTCTTCTCGACGCCCGTCTACTGCGTGAGCCGCTTCTGCGGGCCCATCACCGAGATGATCGCCGACCTGGCCCACACCTACGGCGACCGGGCCAGCTTCGTCCACATCGAGATCTGGCGCGACTTCCAGAACCAGACCATCAACCGGGCGGCCGCCGACTGGCTCCTGCGCGAGGGCAACCTCAACGAACCCTGGGTCTTCGTCATCGGCGCCGACGGGGTCATCCAGGCCCGCTTCGACAACGTCGCCACCGAGCAGGAGATCGTCCCCCTCCTCCAGCCCCTCCCCATCATCGGACCCGCCTAGCCGAAACGAGCTGACGCCGCCGCCTAACCACCAACGACCGCCTGTATTTCGTAGAAGTTGCTATAACCACCTGCCCCAGGAATTCTGTCCTGTGAGGGGATCTCGCCTGGGTCGGCGTCATCTGGAAGTTCCCTTCCCTCCCGATAGTGCCCGCGAGTAACGCATGGCTCCCCGTCGGCGCCCTCTACGACTCGGTCATAAGCAACGTAGGTTGTCGAGGATCCCGGCGATCCCGTACCCCCTTCGGGCTTGGACGCGTTTTGCGGGACAAAGTACTCACCACCATCCTCCCCCTTACACCACATTCCCGCCCCATCGTGGCTCGGGTAACATTGGAGCTTTGGCGATGCCACCGCCACAGATAGGAAGAAGGGCCCACCTAGGAACACCGCCGTCATGACGGATAGCCTCACCGTCATCTTCCGGTGCATGGGTCCTCGCTGGGCGGACCGAAGCTGCTGGAGGTTCCTTCGTACAGATAGGCCCAACCGACGGGGTTGAGGCGAAGCTGGTCACGTGCAGGGTCCGTGGGAGTGATCGCAACCCACAGCTCGGCCGGGGATGGTGGGGCAACCGTGGAAACGGCCGAGTAGTCGCGGGATACCCGTGCGAACGCGCACGTCGGTCGGCCCGTGATCAGGTCGACGACGACTGTGGACGCATCCCCTGGCGGGTCCCGATAACCCGGTACGCCCCTCGAGATCTCACGCGACAGCGAGCCCAGGGAAAGATCGAACAGCTCGTCCGTGGCGTAGAGCGCCTGCAATCTCTCGTAGCCCTCGCGGGGTAGGGCCTTGGTCGCGACCACCAGCCGCACTACTTCGCCGGTCGCGGCATCGAGTGACGCGAGGATGCGATTGAGGTAAGGAACGTCAATCTCCACCGGAACGTCCGAGGGATTGGTGGTTGTCACCGCCGCGGGAGCGGTCCCGACGGTCGCCGTGGGCTGTGTCACCGTCGGCGAAGTCCGGTCAGCACAGCCTCCAAGTGTTGACAAAGCCACGACTGCCGTAGCTACGACCGCCCGCCCGCCCCGCATGTCCCATGACTATCATGAGTTCTTGTGATCTGCAATAGCCTCTCGCGGACGATTGGGACGAGCTGACGCCGGCTGGGGGTCAGACGCCGACGATGGGGGCCGGTGGGGGGCCGGAGCGGCGTTCGTGGGCCGGGACCCGGGCGTCCTCGGCGTCGCGGAGGGGGTGGCCCTCGATGCGGGCTTCGGCCCAGCGGCGGAGCAGGTCGCCCTCGGGGAGGCGGCGGACTACGTCGTCGAGGTCGGCGCGACCTCCGAGGGTGTCGCCTGCCTCGATGCGCATGAGGCCGCGGCCGTAGCGGACCCGCACGTCGTCGGTCAGTGGTGGCACCAGGTGGGAGTAGGCCTCGAGGGCGAGGTCGGCCCGCTCCATCTGGGTGAGAGCGAGCGCGAGGTTGGCCCACAGGGGCTGGCGGACGTCTTCGCCGCCCAGGCCGTCGGTCGAGGCCAGGCCCCGGCGGGCGGCGGTCACGGCGTCGTTCCACCGGCTCTGGAACATGCTGAGGCGGGTCAGGCCGAGCAGCAGCCGGGGGGACTCGCCGCACACCCCGATGGCCTCCTCCACCGTCCCCCGGGCCAGGCCCAGCTCGCCCCGGCGGGCGTAGAAGTCAGCCAGGGCCAGCCAGGGCCCGGGCTGGCGAGGGTCGGCCTCGATCCCCTGGCGGAGCCGGGCCACTTCGTTCTCGGTGCCACTGCCGATCGTGAACAGCAGCACCTTGCCCCGCCGGCGCCACCACACGACCATGGTCACCAGTGAGCCGACGTGGATTATGCCGGTGACCCAGCTCAGCAGCTCGGTCCGGCGGCTGTAGATGATGACCCAGTCGCCAAAGTCGGCCGACAGCGAGAGAGCCGGGTAGAGCACGAGCGAGAAGACGAGCTCGAGCATCCCCCCGGCGATCAACAAGTAGCGGACCGACCGCCGCCATTCGGACCACCGGACGCCGGCCACCACCATGGCCAAGCCGATGCCGGCACTGACCACGTTGCCGGCGATAGCGATCACCCAGATCTGCTCGGCCGAGCGCAGCCCGGCCACCGACACCGACCCGTGGAACAGGCCGTAGCTGAACCCGGTGACCTCCACCCCCACGGCCAGGGCGGTGACCAGGTGCCCGACCTCGTGCAGCAGCACGACCACCGGGGGGACCAGGAATATGGCCACCTGGATGGCCAGCCGGCGGTCGGCAGTGGTGAAGTCCTCGTCCCAGAAGGGCCGCCACGAACGGACCAGTGCCACCAGCGTGAAGAAGGCGGCGAGGCCCATGAGGATGTCCATCGCGCCGGAGGACGGGTCGAAGGGCACACGGCGATGGTATTGGCCGCAGCCCCCTACGGCCCGGCGGGCCATAGAGTCGGTCACGCGGCCGGGCCACCATGGGGGGAAGGCCTGCCGGGGAGGCTACGTGGCGCGCTACGACCTGGTGATCGTCGGGATGGGCTCGGGAGGCATGATCGGTGCCGAGTTCGCGTCCACGATCGGGCTGCGGGTGGCGGTCGTCGAGCGTTCGAGGGTGGGCGGCGACTGCCTGTGGACGGGGTGCGTCCCCAGCAAGGCCCTGCTCGCCTCGGCCAAGGCGGCCCACACCATGAGGGTGGCCGACCAGTACGGGCTGGAGCCGGTGGAGCCCGAGATCGACACCGCCCGGGTATGGGCCCGGGTGCGTTCGGTCCAGCAGCAGATCGCGGCCACCGACGACAACGTCGAGCGCTTCGAGGCGCTCGGGGTCGAGGTCGTCTTCGGCAATGCCCGCTTGACAGGGCCCAATACCGTCCTGGTCACCCCGTCGGGCGACGGCGACGAAGCCCGGGAGCTCGAGACCCGGTTCATCCTGCTGTGCACCGGGAGCCGGCCGGCCGTGCCGCCCATCGACGGCCTGCGAGAGGCGGGCTTTCTCACCAGCGAGAACCTCTTCGAGATCGAGCGCGCCCCCCGCACCATGGTCGTCATCGGGGGCGGGCCCATCTCCATCGAGATGGCCCAAGCCTTGACCCGCTTGGGCATTCCCACGACCGTCCTCCAGAAAGGGCCCGCCATCTTGGGCCGCGACGAGCCCGCCCTGGTCGAGCTGCTCACCCGCAAGCTCCGCAACGAGGGGGTCGACCTGCGCCTCAACGTCGACACCGAACGGGTGACGGTCTCGGGCGGGCGCAAGATCGTGCACGGCAGCGAGGACGGCGAACCGGCCCGGTGGGAGGGCGAGGAACTGCTGGTGGCCGCCGGGCGGCGCCCCAACGTCGAGGGACTGGGGCTGGACGAGCTCGGGGTGAAGGTCACCAAGCGGGGGGTGGAGGTAGACGAACGCATGCGGACGTCGGTGCCGTCGGTCTACGCCAGCGGCGACCTGGCCGGTCGCTACCTGTTCACCCACTCGGCCGGCTACGAGGCCGTGCGGGCCGTGCGCGACGCCTTCTTCCCGGGGAAGGGCCGGGTCACCGACTTCGTGCCGTGGTGCACGTTCACCGATCCCGAGCTGGCCCACGCGGGCGAGACCGTGGCCGAGGCCGAGAAGCGCCACGGCGACGACGTGGAGGTCTACCGCATGGACCTGGCCCACTCGGACCGGGCCCGGGCCGACTCAGCTACCGACGGGGCCATCGTGCTGGTGACGGCCAAGGGCAAGCTGGTGGGCGCCCACATCCTGGCCCCGGCGGCCGGCGAGATGATCCACGAGCTGGCCCTGGCCATCAACCAGGGCCTCAAGCTGGCCGAGGTAGCCAGCCTCATCCACGTCTACCCGACGCTGTCGACCAGCACGGGACAGCTGGCGGCCGAGGCCGCCTTCGAAGGGGCCAAGCGGCTCCGCTGGCTGGTCCGCAAGGAGCGGTGACCGGCAGGCTGCCGGCCGCCGTTGATCAGCCCCGCAGCTCAGTCGTCGTCGTCACGGTCCCGGTCGCCCGAGCGGCCCCGGCCGTTGCCCTGGCCCCGGCCCGGGACGTCGTCGGGCCGCCCCGAAGGGGCGGGCTCGACGGTGGCCGGCGACGGAGGGACCGTCGTGGCCACCGTCGTGGGCACGGCCACTTGGGAGTCGACGCCCGGGACCTGGCGCAGCAGGTCGAGGGCCTGGGCGGTGGCCACGCTTCCCAGTTGGCCCGACTGGTACCAGGTGGCGACCCGGATGATCAGGTTGGTGGCCTCCCCACCCTGACCGGCATCCGAGGACTCGACCCGGCCGGCCAGTCTGTCGAGCAACGACCCCAGCTCCTCGGCCCTCGGCCCGTCGTTGGGGTTGTCGAGCCGGCTGGCCAGGTCCCGCAGGGCGGCGGCCAGGCGCTGTGCGGGTGTGGCCTCGACCGCGATCTCCTCCCCGGCCGTCGCCCCGCCGCCGGGGGCGGCGACCGGCTGCTCGGCCCCTCGGGCCACCAGCGCGAGCACGACGACCAGCAGGGCCAGGCTCAGCCACAGGAGCCGGGGCCACGTGCTGAACGGGGCGACCCGCACGGGCCGCGGTCCCCGGCGGGGGGGTGGGCCTCCCCGGCGGCTCGTCCGGCGGGCCTCAGGGGCGGCCGTGACCGCCCGCCCAGTCGGCCCCTCGACAGGACCGGCCACGACGGGCAGGACCATGGTCCCCCCAGCCATCGCTTCGCCGATCCCTTCGCCTGTACCTACGCCGGTCCCCTGGCCGATCCTCTCGTCGACGGTCGGGTCGGCCACGTGAACGGACAGGCCCGACGCCATGGCCTGGGCGGAGGCGGGCCGGCCGCCGGGCACCCGTGACATGGCGGACTCGACCACCGCGACGAGGTCGGGCGGGGCGTCGGGGCAGCGCTCGCCCAGCGGCACGTGGGCCCCCGAACCGATGGCCTGGGCCACGTCCAGCGGGTTGTCGCCCTGGAAAGGTTTCTCACCCGACAGCGCCTCGTAGAGCACCACTCCCAGGGCCCACAGGTCCGACCGGGGCGTGGCCGTGCGCCCTTCGAGCCGCTCGGGGGCCACATACGCCGGGGTGCCGAGCAGCTGGTCCGTCTGGGTCAGGTCCAGCGCGGCCTGGTCCTGCCCGGCCCCGTCGCCCGTGCCCGCGCTCTTGGCGATCCCGAAGTCGCCGATCTTGGCCGTGCCGTCGGACGCGATCAGGATGTTGCCGGGCTTCACGTCCCGGTGCACGATCCCCTTGCGGTGCGCCGCCCCCAGCGCCCCGAGCAGACCCACGGCCGCCGTGCGCAGCCACTGGGCATCGACCGGCCCGAGGGCCAGGCGGTCGGCCAGGGTCTCGCCCGGCAGCCGCTCCATGACCAGGAAGGGGGCGCCGTGGTGCTCGCCGGTGTCGTACACAGCCACGGCGTTGGGGTGGGAGAGGCCGGCCGCGGCCCTGGCCTCGGCCTCGAAACGGGTCCGCACGTCGTGGCGGGCGGCCAGCTCGGGCCTGAGCACTTTCACGGCCACTGCCCGGTCGAGGCGCAGGTCCACGGCATCGAACACGTCGGCCATGCCACCGCGGCCCAGCAGGCCCCCTAGCCGGTACCGGCCGGCCACGACCGACCCGGAGCTGACCGGGGAGGTCGCGCTGGTGGTCTCGTGCGGGGTCGTCTGCACCATGGGCCGTCCTACCCGACGAGGGCCGTGACGAACCCCGGGCCCATCAGCCCGCGGGCGGGTCGAGCAGCTCGAGGAGGCGTTCGGCCGGGCGGGCGACAACGGCCCGGTCCCCGACCACGACGATCGGCCGCTGGATGAGCACAGGGTGGGCCACGAGAGCTTCGAGCAGCGTTTCGCGGTCGGCCCCGTCCAGCCCCAGCTCGGCGTAGACGGGCTCCTTGGTACGGACGATGTCCCTGGGGTCGTCGGTGCCCAGCTTGGCCAGGACCTCCTCCAGCTGGGCGCGGGAGGGGGCCTGCTCGAGGTAGCGCACATAGTCGGCGTCGATCCCCCGCTCCCGCAGCAGGCCCTCGGCCGTGCGGCAGTTCGAGCACGCGGGGTTGAAGTAGACCGAGACGTCCATCGGTGCCACTGTACGGGCCGTGACCGCCCCCTCCGCCCTCGTGACCGGAGCCACCGGCTTCATCGCCTCCCATCTCGTGCCCGCTCTGCTGGCTGGCGGCTGGTCGGTGCGGGCCACCGGTCGCCGGGGCCGCCCGGCCGGCCTGCCGGCTGCCGCCGAGTACCAGCCCGTCGACCTCGTCGAGGCCCGGCCCGAGGACATGACCAAGCTCCTGGCGGGGGTGACCCACGTCTTCCACCTGGCCGGGGCCTCGAGCTCGCGCTCGTCGGAGCAGGAGATGGTCCGCAACAACGTCGAGGCGACCGAGCGCCTCTTTGCGGCCGTGGCCGCCAGCGACACGGTGGAGCGCGCCCTGCACATGAGCAGCACGTCGGTCTACGGCGAGGCCGTCCAGCTCCCTTCCCCGGTGCCCGAGGAGGTCGAGCCCCGGCCCAGCCGTTCCTACGGCAAGGCCAAGTGGGGGGCCGAGCAGGTCGTGTGGCGCCATGGCCGCGACGGGCTACCCGTCGTCGTGCTGCGCCCTGTCTCGGTCCATGGCCCGGGCACCGTCAAGCTGCTGGCCAGCGCCATCTTGGACGCGGCCATCGAGAGGTTCATGGGCCTCGACCGCCTGGCCGTGCACGCGGTGCCCGTGGAGCAGCGCCTCGTCCACATCGACGACCTGGTGGGCGCCACTGTCCACCTGGCCCGTCACGGGAGTGCCCCGGGCCGGGCCTTCAACATCGCCTCGGGCGTCTACCCGACCAGCCACGACGTGGCGTCGGTGCTGGCCGGCCACTTCGGGATGGAGGTCGAGCTCAGCGACGACCCCGACTGCGGCCCCCCCTACGACGAGCGCCAGAAGGCGTGGTCGTCGATGCTCGAACGGGGCATGACCGACGCCATCCTGCTCACCCGGGAGCGCTTCCGGTTCATGCGCAAGGCCAACGTCAACAACCGCCTGAGCCTCGACAACCTCTCCTCGACGGGCTTCGAGCTGCGCCACACCGACCCGGCCACCGAGATCGTGGCCGACGCCCGCTGGTGCGAGGCCAACCGCTGGATCGTCTGAACCCGCCGGCCCCCGGGGGGGTCAGGTCGGGAGCATGGCCTTGATGAACGGGTTGGTGGCCCGTTCCTGGCCCAAGGTGGTGGTGTCGCCGTGGCCGGGCAGCACCTGCACCTCGTCGGGCAGGGGCAGGACCTTGGCGATCATCGACTCGACGAGCTGCTCGAACGAGCCCCCGGGCAGGTCGGTGCGCCCGATCGAACCGGCGAACAGGTGGTCCCCCGTGAACAGCACGGGCGCCTGACCGTCCACCTCCAGCAAGAAGCACGTCGACCCCCGCGTGTGGCCCGGCGTATGGATGGCGGTGAACGTCATGCCCGCCCCCGAGATCCTCTCCCCGTCGTCGAGGCCCAGCACCAGCTCGGGCGGGCTCACGTCGAGGTCGGAGTAGGCCAGCAGCTCGCTGAGGGTGCCGCCCGTCCCGACGGGGTCGAGCAGCATGTGACGGTCCCCGTCGTGGATGTGGACGGGGACCGGGCCAGGATGGTGCACACCTCCCACCACCTCGGACACCCCGCCCACGTGGTCGACGTGGCCGTGGGTGGCCAGGACGGCCACCAGCTTCAGGCCCTTGTCGCGCAGGTGCCCGAGGATGGCCTCGGGGTCGGGGGGAGCGTCGATGAGCACGCACTCGCCCCCTGGCCCCGACGGCGCCACCACCCACGCGTTGGTGCCCGCCACCCACAGCCGGAGCCCCTCGATCTGCACCCGGCCGACGCTAGCTGTCGGGACCAGGAGGGCTGTCACCTCGGAGCAGGCCGGCGAGGCGCCCCGGGCGGGGGTCGTCCTCCACGGCTTCAAGCGGTTCGGGCAGGGCGATCGACCAGTTGGGCCAGGCGTCGGTGGTGCCGGGCATGTTGGGGCGCTCCTCGACGGTCAGCGCGTCGTCGAGGGAGGCCGTCATCAGCAGGCACGGGGCCCGGGCCAAGGCCCGGTAGGCGCCCTCGACGACGGCCTCGGCCCGGGCGCCGTCGTCGACCGCGGCCAGCCGGCGGAGGCGGTCCCGGGTCTGGCCGGCGGCATCGTCATTGACGTCCATGCCGATGGAGCGCTGGGCGTCGGCGTCCGAGCCTGTCCACAGGCCGGCCACCGTGGGCAGGTCGTGGGTGGTGACAGCCGCCAGGGCCTTCTCGGGCCACGTCTGGGGGTCGCCGGGCTCGAACCACAACAGCCGGTAGGACAGCACGTTGCGGGCCGCCAGCTCGTCCCGCACGCCGTCTTCGACCGTGCCCAGGTCCTCACCGACCACGAACGCCCCGGCCCGGTGGCTCTCCAAGGCCAGGATGTCGAGCATGTCCGAGGCCGGGTAGCGGACGTAGGTCCCGTCGGTGGGGCTCGCCCCCTCGGGGACCCAGAACAGCCGGAACAGGCCCATGACGTGGTCGACCCGCACCCCCCCTCCCCGCCCCAGCGACGCCCGGAGGGTCTCGGCCCACGGCCCGTAGCCGGCCGAGCGCAGCTTCCAGGGGTCGAAGGGGGGCACCCCCCAGTTCTGGCCCCGGGTGTTGAAGTCGTCGGGCGGCGCGCCCACGGCCATTCCGGCCACGACCACGTCCTGCCACAACCATGCGTCGGCACCCGCCCCGTCGACCCCCACCGCCAAGTCGTGCACCACGGCCAGATCGCCGGAGGCCGCTCGGAGCTGGAGGTCGAGGCACCACTGGAGCCACATGTGGAACCGGGCCCGGTCGCGGTGGGCGTCGCGATAGGCCCGGACGGCGGGCGAGCCCGGGTGGCGGTACTCGGCGGGCCACGCCGTCCACGGCCGGCCGTGCTCCTCGCATAACCCGCAGAACGCGCCGTAGTCGCGCAACCCGTCGCCTTGGTCATCGCACCACTGCTCGAAGTCGGGCCCGGGCTGGCCGCCGATCGCCGTCCAGATTCGCTCCAGGGCGTCGGCCTTCAGGCGCCACACGGCGTCGCGATCGATGAGCCGGCGGGCGTTGAGGGCACGCCCGGCGGCCGCCACCCCGTCGAGCGAGGCGCCGGCTGCGGCCGCGCCGGGTACCTCTTCCACCCGCAGGTAGAGGGGGCTACGAAAGCGCCGGCTGCTGGGGAAGTAGGGGCTGGCCGCCTGGGGGGTGCCCGGCAGGGCGGCGTGCAAGGGGTTGACGAGCACCAGGCCGGCCCCCAGCTCGGAGGCCGACCACCGGGCCAGGCGGCGGAGGTCGGCCAGGTCGCCGAAACCCCAGCTCTGGAGCGAACGGGCGGCGTAGAGCTGGACGGCCCATCCCCAGGCCCGCCCCGCGGGCAGCGGGCATCGCCCGGGGCTGGCCACCACCGCGGTCGGGGCGCCGTCCTCCAGCCGTTCCAGGCGGTGGTAACCGAGGGGCAGGTCGGCCGGGGCCTCGCGGCCCGTACCCGGGCCGACCTCGATCTGGGCCCCGTCCTCCAGCGTGAGCCGCGACGGCGCGGACAGCGCCAGCTTCTCGCCGGGGTGGACGAACAGAGGCCCGTCGGGGGGCGGTGCGCCCTCGGGGGCCCCGTCGCTCACTGGCCCCGCCCCCATGGCCGCCCAGATGGCCTCCATGGTGGCCGGGGGCGCCTCCTGCCACCGGCCGTCCACGGTGTGGTAGCCGGAGGCCACTCCCCAGGGCTGGGACATCCGAGCGACCGTAGCCCAGGGCCGCGGGGCCGTGGTCCGGTGCCGGGCCAGCGGGGCCGCGGTCAGGCGGCGGGCGCCACCGGGGGCGTCGGGCGCCGGCGCAGGCGCACGACCCCCCACACCACGAGGGCGAGCACGGCCAGGGGGGCCAGGTAACCCACGACGACGATCATCCCCCCGACGACGGCCACCGAGCCGTCCACGGCCCGCTCGAAGCTGCGAGCCAGCCCCGTGGCCGGTTCGGGCTGGGGCCTGACGAAGGCGCCGGCACCGGGCTCATACACCGAAACCGAGATGGTGGCCAGGCTGGCGGCTTGCTCCAGCTGGTTGCGCTGGGCCTGGAGCTGCTCGATCTGCTGGCGTACCGAGAACAGGGCGCTCTGCACCTGCATCACCTCGCCGACGTTGGTCGCCCTCCCCACCAACGTCTGGAGCGACTCCTCTTGGGCCTGCAGGCTGCGCAGGCGGGCGTCGTAGTCGACCAGTTGGCCGCCCACGTCCTCGCCCCGCAGCGACTCGGAGCCCACCGTCCCGACCTGGCGTAGCGCGGCCCGGGCCTCCTCGAAGCGGTCCGAGGGGACCCGCAGGGTCAGGTGGCCCGAGTTGGCCCGCTCCGGGCCCCCGGGGAGCTTGGCGTCAGTACCCGCTGACGACGTGGAAGACGAGGTCACGTACCCGTTGTGGGAGGCGGCGATGGCCGCCACCCGGTCGAAGGCGGCCCCGAAACGGCCCTCGTCCACCTCGATGGCCAGTTCGGCGGTCCGCACGACCCTCGGCCCGGCCGGGTCGACGGTGCCCCCGGGTGAGGGCGGCACCCCGATGGCCTGGCCCCGGGCCACGTCGGGGGCCACGAGGTCGGCCCGACCGTCGAAGGCGGCCGACGACCCTTCGCCGGGCGCGGCCCCGAGCGCCGGCTCGCGGGTGGCGGTGGCCTCGTCGCCGACCGGCCCGGAGGCCTCCCTCACGTCGCCGGTGGTGGCTGCCACCACAGCCCCTGCCACTACGAGCAACGCCAACGCCCCTGCGGCGATCGTCCCTGTCCGGCGCATCCGTCCTGACCTCCCAGTCGGGTTCGTACGCCCGTTGGACGACTGCCGAGGCCCTGTGGTTCCCCCGGGGCCAATTAGACTCCCGGCGTGTCCCGTTGGCTCGTGGAGAAGCGGCTGTCCCAGCAGGCCGAGCGGCTGAAGAAGCTGCGGGCCGAGCTGGCGGTCGTCGACGAACAGTCGGCGTTCCTCAACGACGCGGCCGACGAGGCCCGGCTCCGGGCCCTCGTGTCCGAGACTCCCCTGGCCGACAAGGAGCACCGCGAGGCCCAGAGGCACGCCGATGCCATGGCCCGGCGCAGGACCGAGATCGTGGCCTCGATCGCCGAGCTGAGCCGCGCCCAGGACGAGTTGCTCGACCGGCTGGCCGAGGCCGGCTGAGAATGAGGGGGGCCTTGCGGTGACCGTCCGCGTGGTGATCGCCGAGGACGAAGCCATCATCCGCCTCGACCTCAAAGAGACCCTCGAACAGGAGGGCTACGAGGTCGTGGGCGAGACGGGCCGGGGCGACGAGGCCGTGACCCTGGTCCGTGACCTCGGGCCCGACCTCGCCATACTCGACATCAAGATGCCCGGGATGGACGGCATCTCCGCGGCCCGGGAGATCGTCTCGACCCGCAAGGCGGCCGTCCTGATCCTCACCGCCTTCAGCCAGCGCGACCTCGTACAGCAGGCCACCGAGGCCGGGGCCATGAACTACCTGGTGAAGCCCTTCCAGACCAGCGCCCTGGTCCCGGCCATCGAGGTGGCCCTGGCCCGCTTCGCCGAGGTCAAGTCGCTGGAGCAGCAGTCCGACGACCTGCGTGACCAGCTCGAGACCCGCCGGCTCGTCCACCGCGCCCAGGGCCTGCTCCAGGACCGCCACGGCCTGACCGAGGCCGACGCCTTCACGTTCATCCAGCGCACGGCCATGCGCCTGCGGGTGAAGATGAAGACCGTGGCCGAACAGGTCCTCGCCGGCGAACTGGAGCCTTAGGCGTGGTTGCGGATCACCTCATTCTCGGCGACCGCCACTTCACCTCCCGTGGGTGACCCGGCCGCTACCCGCCGAAGAGCCAGGTCAGGTCGGTGACCTGGCTGGCGGGCGGGGTGACCACGTCGGCCGGGGCGCCGAAGTCGAACAGCTCCATCTCTACGGTGCCCTTGCCCTCGCCCGAACCGGTCTCCAGGCGCAGCTTGCGGGCACGGCCCTCGTCGTCGACCCAGATGTCGACGGGGACTGGCTGGCCGCCGAGGGCGGCCCGGGCTGCTTCGACGGACGGGCCGAGCTCGGGGGGAGCGGCGGCCGCCGCCTGGGCCAGGTCGAGCACCCCTCGGTAGCGGGTGGTGGGCGTGCCCCGCAACCGCCCCTCGCCCACCTTGCGCATCTCCCCGGCGCCCAGCAGGAAGGCCAGGGCCTGCACGGGGTCGGCCGACTGGAGCTGGCCCAAAGGGCCCACGTCGACCCCGGCCACGTCGTCGAGGGCGGCCAGGTCGACTTTGACCCACGGCTTGTCGGGCCCGATCAGGCCCGGCACCCGTACGAACACGCCCGCCGGTTCGAGGACCGTCTCCAGGGGCCCATCGGCCGCGGCCAGCATGGCCCCCAGGTCTCCGTAGTCGAGGTTGAGCGCGCCCCGGCGGCCGGCGAAGTCGACGACCCCCTCGCCCGCGACAGTGGTCGGGCGCGGTCCCGGGAGCACGAGGCGCAGGGCCATACGAGCCGTGCCTTCCTCCAAGGTGGCGGGCCCGGCCGCCCGCACCCGCTCGGCCGCCCCCGCAGTGGGCCCGTCGTCGCCCGCGCAGGCGGCACCCACCAGGGCCAGCACGACGAGCAGGACGGCGGCCCGACCGGCCACCCGCCTCGTCACGTGGTGGCCACGTAGAGCAGGCGCGCCAACCCGGGACCGAGGGCGATGCTGCCCTCTTTGAGGTCGAGGGTCAGGGTGCCGTCGGGGGCCTTGGTACGCACTTCGGCGTCGGCCCCCGGTATGAAACCGTGGCTGTCGAGGTAGTCCAGGGCTTCCTGGTCGACCTCGACCTGCTCGGTGACCCGCTCCAGCCGCACCCGGTCACCAGGTTGGGTGTCGGCCAGGGGGTACAGCTCGACGTCGGGGGCCTCGGACCCGGGGATGGGGTTGCCGTGGGCGCACGACGTCGGGTTGCCCAAGATGGTGCGGATGCGCTCCTCAACGGCGTCGGACATCACGTGCTCCCATCGGCAGGCCTCGATGTGGGTCTGGCTCCAGGGGATCCCGATCACGTCGAGCAGGAAGCGCTCGGCCAGCCGGTGCTTGCGCACCACGCTCTCGGCCCGCTCCCGGCCCGGGGCCGTGAGCTGCAGCACGCGGCGGTCGATCGTCACGTAGCCGTCCTCGCGCAGACGCTTGACGGTCTCGGACACCGTCGGCGCCGAATGGCCCAGGTGCTCGGCCAGGCGAGCCTGGATCACCAGGGTGCCCTCCTCCTCGAGCTCCCAGATCGCCTCCAGGTACTCCTCGACGGGTGGGTGGAAGCCGTCGGCCATGACCGGCCATCCTACCGGCCCGGGCCCCACCCCCGTCCGGCGCCGTCCGCCGTACCATCTGCTGGCAGATGGCCCGCTACCTCCTCCTCGACGGCAACTCGCTCGCCTACCGCGCCTTCTTCGCTCTCCCGACGACGCTGGCCACGGCCTCGGGCCAGGTGACCAACGCGGCCTTCGGGTTCACCTCCATGCTCATCAACCTGCTCAAGGACCACCGCCCCGACGGCATCGTCGTGGCCTGGGACCGGCCCGAGCGGACGTTCCGCCACGACCTCGTGCCCGCCTACAAGGAGGGCCGGGCCGAGGCGCCCGACATCCTGCGCCAGCAGATGGGCCTGATCCGCCAGGTGGTCGAGACCCTCAAGATCCCCATGGTCGACGCCCCCGGCTTCGAGGCCGACGACGTGATCGCCACGCTGGCCACCCAGGCTCGCGACCGCCACGACGAGGTGATCGTCGTCACCGGCGACCGCGACGAGTTCCAGTTGGTCGAGGACCCGTGGGTCAAGGTCCTCTACAACCTGCGGGGCGTGTCCGACTACCTGCTGCTCGACGAGGCCGGCATCGAGGGACGTACGGGCGTGAAGCCGTCCCTCTACCCGATCTACGCCGCCCTGCGGGGCGACCCGTCCGACAACCTGCCGGGCGTACCTGGTGTGGGCGCCAAGACGGCGGCCAAGCTGGTCAACACCTGGGGTGACCTCGACAGCGTGTTCGCCAACGTCGACTCGAACACCCCCAAGCTGCGGGAGAACCTGCGGGCCGCCGAGGACCAGGTCCGCAGTAACGCCACCGCCACTCCCCTGGTGCGCGACGTCCCCCTCGACGTCCACCTCGACGACCTGCGTATGGGCCGCTACGACCTCGACGAGGTCCGCACCCTGTTCCGCTTCTTGGAGTTCAACACGCTGCTGCCCCGCCTCCAGGAGGCGGTGGGCAACGGCGTGGCGCCCGCCCCGGCGCCCCCCGCCGAGACCCTCGACGTCGAGACCCGCACGGTGCGCACCGGGGCCGAGGCCGCCGACCTGTTCACCTCGCTGGCCGCAGGCCCGGGGCCCGTCTCGTTGGTGGCCGCCTGGACGGGCGAGGAGGGCCGGTCCCCGCTGGCGGGCGTGGCCGTGGCCACCGGCCCGGCCGGCGCGGCCTGGGTGACTGCCGACCTGCTGGCCACCTCCGAAGCCCGCGAAGCCCTGTCGGCCCTGCTGGCCCGGGGCGGGCCTCCCCTGGTCACCCACCACGCCAAGGAGCTGACCAGGGGTCTTGGGCGGCTGGGCGTCGACGTCGGCTCCCTCGACGTGGACACGGCCATCGCCGCCTATCTCATCGACCCGGCCGAGGGCACCTACGCCCTCGAAGGCCTGGCCGCCCGCTACCTGGGCGTCGAGCTGCGCTCGCCTGACGCGCCGCCCGCCGGCCAGCTCGACCTGGCGGGCACGGCCGCCCAGCCCGCGGACGAGGCCGGCCTGCGGGCGGTGGCCACCGCCCGGCTGGCCGAAGTCCTCGACGAAGCCATGGGGGCGCGAGGCCTGCGCCGGCTCTACGACGACGTCGAGCGCCCCTTGGTGAGGGTCCTGGCCCGGATGGAGGACGCCGGCGTGCGGGTCGACGTGGACCAGCTCCGGGAACTGAACCAGGGCCTCGTCGAAGAAGGCCGGCGGCTCGAACAGCAGGTGCAGGAGCTGGCCGGCGAGCCGTTCCTCGTCAACTCGACCGTGCAGCTACGCCACGTGCTGTTCGACAAGCTCGGCCTCGAACCCCAGAAGAAGACCAAGACGGGCTTTTCGACCGACGCCGCCTCCCTGGAGAGGCTGCGGGGCCAGCACCCGATCATCGAGCCCCTCCTGCGCTACCGGGAAGTCGAGAAGCTGCGCTCCACCTACGGCGAGAACCTCATCGCCGAAGTCGGCCCCGACGGGCGTATCCACGCCACGTTCAACCAGACGGTGGCCCGCACGGGCCGGCTCAGCTCCGACCGTCCCAACCTCCACAACATCCCCATCCGCACCGAGGAGGGCCGCAAGATCCGGCGGGCCTTCGTCCCCGCCGACGGGTGCCGCTTCCTGGTGGCCGACTACAACCAGATCGAACTGCGGGTCATCGCCCACCTGGCCGAGGACCCGGGGCTGGTCGAGGCCTTCACCACCGGCCAGGACATCCACCGGGCCACGGCCGCCCGCATCTTCGGGTGCGACCCGGCCGAGGTCACGATCGGGCAGCGGTCGAAGGCCAAGATGGTCTCCTACGGGCTGGCCTACGGCATGGAGGCCTACGGGCTGGGCCAGCGCCTGGGCATCCCCACCGACGAGGCCGCCCACATCCTGGGGGCCTACTTCGAGGCCTTCCCAGCCGTGCGCTCGTACATGGACCGCACGGTGGCCGAGGCTCGCGACCGGGGGTACACCGAGACCTTGTTCGGCCGCCGCCGCCACATCCCCGAGCTGTCGTCGTCGAACTTCCGGCTGCGCCAGGCCGGAGAACGCCAGGCCATGAACGCCGGCATCCAGGGCCTGGCCGCCGACATCTTCAAGATGGCCCTGGTCCGCCTCGACCGGGCCCTGGCGACCGAAGGGCTGCGGAGCCGCCTGGTGCTCCAGGTGCACGACGAGGTCATCCTCGAAGTGCCCCCCGACGAGGAGGAGGCCGCCCGCGGGGCCACCCTCGAGGCCATGTCAGGGGTGTGCGAGCTGTCGGTGCCCCTCGAGGTCAACGTGTCCTGGGGCGCCAGTTGGGCCGACGCCAAGGGGTGAAGTGGCGCCTCAACTGGTCCCCGGGCAGGGCGGGCCGGATCGACGGTAGACTGGAGTGTTTGGGTGACCATGAGCGGAGGAGCACCCGCGAACGCCTCCCGGGAGTTGACCGACCGGGGGAGATCATGTTCCAGAAAGAAGGCTGACCAACAACCATGTCCGACCAGGCCGAAGCGCAGCGCGAGGCCGCTACGACCGACAGCGCAACAGAAGTGACCGGCGGGGAGCAACCCCAGGGGGTGGCGCCCGCCGAGAGCGCCCCCACCACCCCGACCGAGGCGGCCCCGGCGGCCGCCGAGGAGACCTCGGGGAACCAGACAGAGGGTGACTACGTCTACCGGACAGTCATCGACGACGACCTCGGGGGCATGTCCTTCGAGGAGGCGATCGCCAACACGATCGTCGAGTTCGACGACGGCGACATCGTCAAGGGTGTGATCGTCAAAGTCGACAAAGACGAGGTCCTCCTCGACATCGGGTTCAAGTCCGAAGGCGTGATCCCGGCACGCGAGCTGTCGATCCGCCACGATGTCGACCCCAGCGAGATCGTCTCCCTCGGCGAGGAGGTCGAGGCCCTCGTGCTCCAGAAGGAGGACAAGGAGGGCCGGCTGATCCTCTCCAAGAAGCGGGCGCAGTACGAGCGGGCCTGGGGCACGATCGAGCGCATCAAGGAGCAGAACGGCGTCGTCTCGGGGCCGGTCATCGAGGTCGTCAAGGGTGGCCTCATCCTCGACATCGGGCTGCGGGGCTTCCTGCCCGCATCCCTGGTCGAGCTGCGCCGGGTGCGAGACCTGATCCCCTACGTGGGCCGCAACCTCGAAGCCAAGATCATCGAGCTCGACAAGCACCGCAACAACGTCGTGCTGTCGCGCCGGGCGTGGTTGGAGGAGACCCAGAAGGAACAGCGCGAGGAGTTCCTCGACAACCTCAAGCCAGGCGAGCGCCGCAAGGGCACCGTCTCGTCGGTGGTCAACTTCGGGGCGTTCGTCGACCTCGGGGGCATGGACGGTCTCGTCCACGTGTCCGAGCTGTCGTGGAAGCACGTCGACCACCCGTCCTCGGTCGTCCAGGTGGGCGACGAGGTCGAGGTCGAGGTGCTCGAGGTCGACCTCGACCGCGAGCGCATCAGCCTCTCGCTCAAGGCCACCCAGCAGGACCCGTGGCAAGAGTTCGCCAACAACCACCGGGTGGGCGAGCTGGTCTACGGCCGGGTCACCAAGCTCGTGCCGTTCGGTTCGTTCGTCCAGGTGGGTGACGGGATCGAGGGCCTGGTCCACATCTCGGAGATGGCCGCCCACCACGTGGAGCTACCCGAGCAGGTCGTCACCCCCGGCGAGGAGCTGTGGGTCAAGATCATCGACCTCGACCTCCAGCGCCGGCGAATCAGCCTGTCGATCAAGCAGGCGGCCGAGGGCGGTGTCGTGGCCCCCGAGTACCAGGAGGCGTTCGGCGAGCACGCCTACGACGAGCACGGCAACTACATCGGAGCGGAGTACCCGGCCGCCGACTTCACGCCCGAGTCCGAGGGCCAGGCCGCGTGGGCAGCCGAGTACGCCGCCCAGCTGGCAGCCGAGGAGGCGGCCGCGGCCGCCGGCGGCACCCCCCCGGGAGCCGATGCCCCCGAGCCGGGAGCCGACGCCCAGGCCGGGCACGGCCAGGAGGACCCGGGTGGGGAGCAGGCTGGGGGCCCCACCGGGTAACCGCCCGGCTTCCCGACGAGGGCGGCGGCGAACCGCGACGATCGAGGCAATACTCAGCCCAGTGACCACGACCCACGCAGTTCCGGCGCGGGCCGGCGAGGGGGTGAGGCCTTGCCCACCGTGATGAGGCGCCTACGGGCACCCAGCCTCGAGTCGCTGTTCGTCGCCGCCCTCGTGCTCTTCGGTTTCCGGCTCGGCGCCCTGCCGATCTCGGACAACTCCATGTTCACCCACCTGCGAACGGGCATCGACATGGCCGGAGGCGCGGGCGTCCCTCGTGAGGACCCGTACTCCTATACGGCCGCAGGCGCCGAGTGGGTCGTGCAGAGCTGGCTGGCGGCGTGGAGCTACGGCGCTCTCGAGAACCTGGGCGGCTTCAGGCTCGTGGTCCTCCAACACGCCCTGCTCATGGCGTTGCTCGCCTTCCTCGTGGCCCGCTTGGCCCGGGCCGGCACCCCGCTGCGTACCGGCCTCTCGGCCACCCTGGCCGTGGGCCTGGGGGCCCCGTTCTGGTCGCCTCGCCCGTTGATGTTCGGCCTCATCTGCTTCGCTCTGGTCGTCACGGTGGTCGAGAAGCGGCGAACCCCGTGGCTGCTGCTGCCGATCGTGTGGGTGTGGGCCAACACCCACGGCTCGTTCCCCATCGGGCTGGTCTGGCTCGGGGCCCGGGCCGCGGGCGAGTGGCTCGACTGGCGCTACTGGCCCAAGGACACCGCCCGCTACGTGTGGGCCTTCCTCGGAGGTCTCGCCCTCTCGGTGGCCAACCCCCTGGGGGCCAAGCTGCTCCTCTTCCCGCTCACCCTGGGAGAGAAGAGCGCCGTGTTCGCCCGGGTTGTGGAATGGCGGTCACCCGACTTCCACGGCGGCCGGGTAATGATCTCCCTCCTGGTCCTGGCGGTGGTCCTCACCCTCTTGTTCCGGGCCCGGCTGACGTGGCGGGACGCCGTACCGGCGATGGTATTCCTCATCCTGTCGCTGTACGCCGTGCGGAACGTTCCGCTGCTGGCCGTCGTGCTCGCCCCCGTGCTCCAGCGGATCATGCGGCGGCCTGAGAGCGCCCGGCCCCGGCCCAGCGCCACACCCACCCAACTCCGTACCAACCGCGCGCTGGCCGCCACGCTGGCGGCCGCGTTCTTGCTGTTCGGCATCGGGACGTGGAACAACCAGCCTCTCCGGCTGGACACCTACCCGGTCGAAGCTGTCGACTTCCTGGAGGCCAACGGCCTGCTCGAAGCCCCCAACCGTCTGGCCCACCAAGACGTGGTCGGCAACTACCTCCAGCTCCGCTTCGGGCGCAGCGTCGAGGTGTTCATCGACGACCGGGTCGACATGTACCCCGTGGCCGTGTCCGACGACTACTTCGACCTGCTCAGGGGCGCAAGGACGTGGGACGGGGTGATCGACCGGTACGGCGTGAACGTCGTGCTGTGGTCGAGAGACCTCCCCCTCGCCCAGTTGCTGACACTCGACCCCAGGTGGCGGCAGGCCTTCAGCGATGAAGACTGGGTGGTCTTCCGCCGGGCAGGGTGACCCCCGGGGCGCCAAGGGGGGTGGTGTCTAAACCCTCCCCAGGCGGCCGACCGCCCCGTTCCCGGCTCGGCGACACACGCGAAGAAGCGGGCCCGGAGGCCCGCTTCTTCGCTCGCTGACCGGGGGTCAGGGAACCTGTGCCCAGGATCAGCCGGCGCCGCCAGCCTCGCCGATCTGGCTGCCGACGTTGGAGAAGGTGCTGTCAGCGTTGTCGCCCAGGACCTGGATGGCGGCGATGCAGACCACGGCGATGAGGGCCACGAGCAGGGCGTACTCGACGAGGGCCGCACCACGCTCGGACTTGCCGAACGTCGCACGCAGGTAGGGGGCGATGTGGGTCTTGAAGTAGGCCACGAGGTCCATTGATCTCTCCTGTTCTGTCGACCCCACCTCCGGGGCCTTGTAGTACATGTATCGAGATCCCTGGGCATCACCTTGATGGGCCATTCGGCTCACTCTCGGGATTCCCTTATCCCACGCACCACAAGCGCCTCCGGGCCGGGCCCCGGCGACCGCTTCGTCAGTCGAGCCGGATGATCCCCAGGCGGACGGCGCGCACCACGGCCTGGGTGCGGTCCCGGGCGTCGAGCTTCTGGTAGATGGAAGCCAGGTGGTTCTTCACCGTCTTGAGGCTGATGAACAGCTGGGCGGCCACCTCGGGCAGCGACAGGCCGTCGGCCACCAGTTGGAGGACCTCCTCCTCCCGGGCGCTGATAAGGGACGCCTCGCGGCTGTTCAACCGGCGGGCCTCCACCAGCATCGAACCAGCCAGGTCCTGGGAGAGCCCGCCCTCGCCGCAGGCCAGCTGCACGGCGGCTACGACCTCCTCGGTCGAACAGTCCTTGACCACGTAGCCCGCGGCCCCGGCCTGCAACGCCCTGGTCATCAGGTCGGCGTCGCCGTGCATGGTGAGTATCACGACCTGGGTCGACGGCAGTTGGGCGCGGATGAGCCTGGTCGCCTCGATCCCGTCGAGCACCGGCATGGTGACGTCCATGAGGACCACGTCGGGGCGTAGGTCGCGAGCCATGCGGACGGCCTCCTCGCCGTTGGATGCCTCCCCGACCACGTCCATCCCGCTGTCGGCCATCGAACGGCGCAGGCCATCGCGCAACATCCGGTGGTCGTCGGCCAGCAGGAGGCGGGGCTGGCGGCCGTCAGCGGCAGGGTTCACAGCGCCCGTCCTATCAGCAATGGTGTTCATGAGGCTCCCATCTGTCACCGGCGGGCGCCCGGGGCGGGCGCTCGTCGCTTGCCCGTCACGGGCTACTGCCCAGGCGGCAGCGCACGACGGTGCCGCCTCCGGGCACGGAGTCGACATCGAGGACCGCTCCGATGGCATCGGCCCGCTCGCGCATGCCGGTTATCCCGAACGAGCCGTCCTTGGCTTGGTTGGGCACGAAGCCCCGCCCGTCGTCGGCCACGACGAGCAGGGCGTCCCCTCCGCCGCTTTCCCAGCGCACGCTCAGGTGACGGGCGCGGGCGTGACGCTCGACGTTGGTGATGGCCTCCTGGGCGATGCGCCAGAGCTCGCGTTCCTGCACCACCGGCAGGCGGTGAGGGGCGTCATGGCTGAAGTTGACGTCCATGCCCGATCGGCCCTCGACCCGGTCGAGGTAGGTCACGATGGTCTCGACGAGGCCGCGGTCGTCGCTGATGTCGGCCCGGAGGTCGCCGAGGGTCTCTCGCACCTCGGCCACCGCCTCGCGCACCTCCGACCGCAGCTCGTCGATCTCCTTGCGCAGGACGTCGTCGTCGGTACGGCGCCTCACGCGGTCGAGACCGAAGGCCACACTGGCCAGGGACTGCCCCAGCCGGTCGTGCATGTCGCGGGCGATGCGCACCCGCTCCTCGTCGGCGCCGATGGCCCGGAGCCGGGCGAACCAGCGGGCGTTGTCGATCCCCAGAGCGGCGGGCTCGATGAAGCCGTCGAGGAGCTGGAGCTCGCGGCGCCCGTAGAACCCGGGGGCGTGATGCTCCAGCGCGACCAGGCCGACCAGCGCCCCTCGGGCCCGAAGCGGGGCATAGAGCCCCGAGTGGGACAGGACCTCAGGTCCCAGGCCCTCCCCCGGGCCGAGGACCAAGGCGAGAGAAGCCACGCTCGAGGCCATGGTCGATGCCAGGGCAGGAGGCAGCTCGTGGTCCTCGAAGGCCCGGCCCACGGTGGTGCCCTCGGCCGCGACCACGACCCATCGGGATGTGGCCTCGTCACGGACGAGGACGGCGGCCACATCGCTGGCCACGATCGTCTTCAGGCGGGCCACCGTCGAATCGGCCACGCTCTTGAGGTTGAGCGAGGCCGGCAGGTGCTGGGCCACGCGGTGCAAGGAGACGAGCAACTCGTTGGCCTCCACCAGCTCGGCCATGCGGTCCATGGTCCGGGAGTGCTGGCGCTGGGCGTCGCCGAAGATCCGCCGGGCGTAGCCGGCCAGCAGGGCGACCAGCAGGAGCTCCACCATCCACTGGCCGGATACCTGGAGGTCCCGCCCGGTGGAGCCGTCGCTGGTGATCGCGTAGGGCACGCTCACCGCTAGCCCGGCAGCTAGGGCCAGGCGGGCCGCGAACCAGTGGCCTCGGGCGAAGCCCGCGGCCACCACGCCGGTAACGATGCAGAAGGCGAAGGGCGAGTCCCAGTAACCGGTGCTGGCGATGGCGGCCGAGGCCAGGCCGACCTCACCCAGGTAGGGCAGCAGGGCGAGGGCCCGCCGGGCTGGGTCCGGGCTGGCCACCGCGGGCTGCAGGGCCAGGGGCCGGTACGTTCGCCAGATGGCGTAGGTAAGGAGGATGAGCCCCCACGTGACCACCGGCCGGGCCAGTGGTCCCCGGAAGGGGGCCACGGCCAGGCCGGCGGCCAGGGTCCCCCAGCGCACGCCGTTGACCAACGGCTGGAAGGGAGCGCGGCGGCTCATCGTCGGAAGGGCTAGTTGCCGAGCACGCTCGTGAAACCGGGGGCCGCGGGGCCGAGGATCACGATCATGATGGCCGGGAAGATGAACAGGGTGAGGGGGAGCAGCATCTTCACAGGCAGCTTGGCCGCCTTCTCCCGGGCCCACTGGCGCCGCTTGGCCCGCATCTCGGCCGCCTGGGTGCGCAGCACCCGGCCGATGGGGATGCCCAGAGCGTCGGCCTGCATGAGAGCGAGCACGAAGTTGGACAGCTCGGGCTGCTCGGTGCGGCGCTTGAGGTTCTGGAAGGCGTCCCGCCGGGGCAGGCCCAGCTCCATCTCCTTCAAGGTCCGGTGGAACTCGTCGGCCAGCGGAGACTGGAAGTGCTGGCAGACGACGTCGAGGGCGCCTTCGAACCCCATGCCCGCTTCCACCGAGATGGCCAGAAGGTCGAGGGTGTCGGGCAGGTCCTTGAAGATGGCCAGCTTGCGGGCGTCGACCTTGCGTTGCAGCCACGAGGCCGGCAGCATGATGCCCACGGCCGGCAGGAGCAGGAGCACGAGGAGTGCCCGGCTGGCGACCGGCTCGCTCAAGACCACCCACAGCAGGGCACCCACGGTGAGCACGGCCGTCAGGGCCATCTGGCCGACCACGAACTCCTCGGCCCTGACCGAGTTGGCCATGCCCGCGTGCAGCAGCTTCTTGTGAACGTTCTCGACGTAGTTCTTGGGCGTCAGCTTGGTGATGCCGCCCAGGGCCTGGCCCAGAGGGTGGACGAGGCGCATGACGAACGGCTCCGCCAGCCGGCGCTCGTACTCGTCGGTGGGGCCGTTCTCGTCGTCGAGCTGGCGGAGGTACTCGCCGGCATCGAGCGCCGGGCGCTGGGCCCTCACGCCCGCGTAGGCGATGAGCGCTCCGGCCAAGGCCAGAGAGACGGTGATGGCTATGCCGAGGGAGCTCATCGGTGGTTTCCTCCAGGCAGGGTCTTGCGGGGAGTCGTCGGACGGTCCATCGTCAGACCTCGATCTTGGTCATGCGGAAGATGATCGCCGCGCCGATGGCCACCATGGCGGCGGTCCCGGCCAGCACGACGATCCCCCACCCCTGGTACATGGGCTCCATGTAGCCGGGGCTGATGGTCTGGATCATGAAGAGCATGAAGGGGGCCATGCCGCCGAGGATCCAGGCCGAGATACGGCCCTCGGCCGTCAGGACCTGGACCTCCCGGCGCACCTCGTCACGGGCCCGGATGAAGTCGGACAGGGTGTGCAGCAGGTCGGCGAGCCGGCCCCCGACCGTCTGCTGGATGCGGATGGCCTGCACGACCCAGTCGAGATCCCGGATCTGGAGGCGCTGCGACATACGGCTGAGGGCGTCGACCAAGGGGTCCCCGAGGCGGGTCTCGTTGACGACCCGGGCGAACTCCTCCGATATCGGGGGCTCGGACTCCTCGCACATCATCTGGATGGCTCGCAGGAAGGTGTGACCGGCCGACAGGGACGAGGCGATGAGGCTCAGCGCGTCCGGCAGAGCGGCCTCGAACTTCTTGCGGCGCCCGGCGATCCGGCGCTTGATGGCGGCCTGCGCCCCGATGGGCCCGATGGCCAGGCCCACGAGGCCGAATAGCCACACGGTGGTCAGCCCGTAGAGAAGGGCGGCCAGCGCGACCGACGAACAGGCCGTGATCACCACGAACTCGGCCGGCTTCATCGGGATCCGGGCCCGCTCGAGGGACGCCTTGAGCGACCCCTTGGCGTCGAACTGGGTCACCATCCGGCCCGCGAACCCGACCGTCCCCTCGACGATGGGACTGCGGGTCTCGGTCAGCGCCTCCACCCGCACGTCGCGCTCCCCGAAGGGGAGGTCGAGGATCTCGGCCAGCATCTTGTCCCGGTTGCGGACCTTGACCAGCCAGCCGGCAACGACCAGCGACAGGCCGAAACCGACCAGCAGCATGGATGCAACAAGTGAAGTGCTCATCGTGCCCTCTCCGGTCGTACGAGCTGGGAGATGTTGGGGACCTTGGCGTTGCGCAGGCGAGTCGACGGCTGGGTGGCCGGGGCGGGCGGCCGGAAGGCCTTGGCCGGGATCTCGACCCCGACCTCGCCCAGCTTGTCGAGGAACTTGGGCCGCAGGCCCGTGGGGGCCAGTTCGCCGTCGGGCTTGCCGTCCTCGCCGCGAGCGTTCTGGCGGAACTTGAAGATGTCCTGCATGAGGATCGTGTCGCCCTCCATGCCCTGGAGCTCGGTGAGAGCGGTCACCACCCGCCGCCCGTCGGGCAGGCGGTCGAGGTGCATGACCAGGTGAAGGGCGGAGCAGATCTGCTCGCGGATGGCCCGGACCGGTAGGTCGTAGCCGGCCATGAGGACCATGGTCTCCAGCCGGCTCAGGGCGTCGCGGGGGCTGTTGGAGTGGACGGTGGTCATCGAGCCCTCGTGGCCGGTGTTCATGGCCTGGAGCATGTCGAGGGCCTCGCCGCCCCGGACCTCACCCACGATGATGCGGTCGGGACGCATACGGAGGGCGTTGCGCACGAGGTCACGGATGCGGACCTCGCCGGCGCCTTCGGCGTTGGGCGGTCGGGCCTCGAGGCTGATCACGTGGGCCTGCTGGAGCTGGAGCTCGGCCGCGTCCTCGATGGTGATGATGCGCTCGTTCTCGGGGATGAACGACGACAGCACGTTGAGGTTCGTCGTCTTACCGGTACCGGTACCTCCCGAGACCAGCACGTTGAGCTTGCCCCGGACGCACGCTTCGAGCACCACCGTGAGGTCGAGGGTGAACGTGCCGAAGTTGATCAGGTCCTTGGCCGTGTACGGGTCAGCGGCGAACTTTCGGATGGTCAGGACCGAACCGTGGATGGCCAGGGGCGGGATGACGGCATTGACACGGGAACCGTCAGGGAGGCGGGCGTCGACCATGGGCGAACCCTCGTCGATGCGCCGGCCCACAGCTCCCACGATCTTCTCGATGACCTGGCGGTACTGGGCGTCGTCGGTGAACGAGGCACCCGTGTGCTGGAGGCGGCCGTCGCGCTCCACCCAGATGTCGTCGAAGCTGTTGCACATGATCTCTGTGATCGACGTGTCAGCCAGCATGGGGTCGAGGGGGCCGTAGCCAAGCGTGTCCTGGATGACCTCCTGGACGAACTTGCGACGCTCCGACGGGGAGATCTTCACCTGCTCGCTCTGGAGGATGGCGTCGAGGGCATTGCGGACCTCGACGGCCAGGCGCTCACCCGAGAGACCCCCGATCTTGGGGGCCACCTCGGCCAGCACCAGCTCCCTCACCTTGCGCTTGTTGGCTTGCCAGCCGGCCGACGCGGCGGCCGTGCGGGGGCGGTTACCGGGGGTGGCAGCCGTGGCCGCCGCCGGCTGCTGCTGACCGGGACGGCGGGGCCGGGGCGGCTCCGCGGTCACGCGGTCCTCTTCTTCGATGGCTGCGAGCTTGTCTGAGAGCTTCACGGTTCCCCTTCTACGACTGGGTCGGCTTGAGGAGCGGACGGAACATGCGGGCGAAGAAGCCCTCGGGCTTGCCGACACCGTTGACGACAGGCAGGCGGAGGGCGTTGTCGGCCGGCAGGAGCGGGACGAGGCCCGTGTGGAGGCGCCGGCTGATCTCCGAGGTAGGCGCGAAGGCCAGGATCGGGGTGCCGACGTTGACTGACTTGCTGACCTCTCGGGCATAGGGCAGTACTGCCTGGAAGCCCTGCGAGAACAGCTTGGTGATCTGGTCCACGTCGAGGCCGACGTCCTTCTCGGCCTTGTTGAGGATCAGGTTGATGTTGTCGCTGGGGATCTTCAGCTTGTCGAGGGTGTTCAGGAAGACGCCCATGTTGCGCACGCTGGGCAGGTCCATCGTGGCCATGACGTAGAGGCTGCTGGACAGGTCGAAGGCGGCCAGCACGACCTCGCTGAGCTGGGCGGGCGTGTCGACCACGACGTAGTCGTACTTCGACCGGGCCGCTTCGAGGACCTTGGTGACGTCGGTGGGGTGGATCCGGTCGGCGTCCGAGGGGTCCTTGGGGGCAGCCAGCACGTGGATCCCGGTGTCGTGGACCACCATGTACTCATCGAGGTGGGAAGCCAGGTCGCCGTCCTCCTCGTCGCGGTTGAGCAGGTCGGCGATCGAGTAGCGGGGCCGCAGACGAAGCGCCGTGGACACCTCCCCGAACTGCAGGTCGAGGTCGATCACGCACGTCCGCTTCCCGGTGTGGTGCTGGAGGAAGTAGGCCAGGTTGGTGGCGAAGAACGTCTTGCCACAACCGCCGGTGGCCGAGGCGATGGTGAAGACGTTGGCCGTCTGAGGGGTCGATGCCGCCGGGCTCGGGAGCTGGGCCGTGTTGGCCACCGGCCGGCTGAGGGCAACGGCCCGCTCGAGAGTCTCCCGCAGCACCCGGTCGGTGACGGGGAGGTGGAGCAGGTCGATGGCACCGGTGCGGACGATGTCCCGGAGCTGGGCCTCGGGCCTCTCGGAGAAGGCCAGCACCATGCTCATGGCCGGCAGCTCGTCGTGGATGACCTGGAGCCGGTTCAGGCCCGACTTGGTGCCCAGCGAGGGCCCGGCCACCAGCACGTCGAACGGGCCGTCCTCGGTGAGCATGTCGCCCACCTGGCCCGGGCGGTCGCAAGGGACCACCTCGGGCCGGGGACGGAGCTCGCCGGCCACGCTCCGGACCTGGTTGGCCAGGTCCGGGTCGCGCTCCAGAACGAGGATCTTCGGGTTGCGCATGGTGTCGCTCCTACAGGGTCTTGAGGGCTTGACCGGCGTTGACGCCGGGGGTGCCGCCGACGGGCGGCTGGTCCTTGGCGGCCAGGGCGAAGTAGAGGCGCTGGAAGCTGGTCAGGTAGACGAGCTGCTCGCCCTCCTCGGGGGAGACGGCCAGCAGGAACACCAGACCCGCTCCGTCAGGCCGGCCGGCCGCGCCCGCCAGCGTCGAGCCGTTGACATTGAGGATCTCGACGCCCTGCATGATCAGCTTGGCCTGGCTCTGGCTGGCATCAGCCGACAGCAGGCCGTAGATGTTGATGCGGTCGCCGGCGCCCGCGAACCCGGCTACACCCGGGACGTTGGCCAGCTCGAGAGCCAGGGCTGTCTTGCCGTCGGGGATCGTCAGCGTCCCGATGCGGGTCTGGGCCTGGGCCCACTGGTCGGCGGTGAGGACCTGGCCCTCGGGCACGCCGAGGACGGCGTTGAGCCCGGCCAGCTGCGAGGGGTCGGTCAGGGCGTTGGCCGGTTTGGCCGACTCGGGGATCTGCTTGCTCTTCACGAGGCCCTGGTTGAGGGCGTTGCCGCCCGAGGTGCCCGAAGGGATCGGCTTGGCCGCGTAGAGCACGGCGACCCGGGGGCCACTGGCGGCCGAGCCACCGTCGTCACGGGCAAGCAGGTAGGTGGCGCCGGCGCCGACCAAGAACACGGCCAGGCCCAGGACCACGATGAGGTTGGATCGTTTTGCCATCACATCTCCCGGTCAGTTGCTGAGGAACTCGGTAGGGGGCCCCCGGCAGTCCGGTGGTCCGCCCCCTAGTTCTCGGCCCGACCCGACCGGGACTTGAACGAAAAATAGGTCTAAAGGCCTACTCCGAACCGTCCGATACCCACAGAGTCCGTTCCCCACCGTCGATGGAGCCAGAGTGAGCCAACGTTTCCTCCCTCCGCGCCTGCGGGCTCTCCGGGTGGTGCGCCGCCGCAACGAGTCCGGTGCTGCCGCTGTCGAGTTCGCCATCGTGGCCATACCGTTCTTCCTTCTTCTGTACGGCCTGATCGTCTTCGGCATGGCCCTGGCCGTGAAGCAGAGCGTCACCAACGCGGCCGCCGAGGGCGCGCGGTCAGCCGTCGGCATCAGTGACCCGGCTGTCGCCATCGCCCAGGCCCAGGCCACGGTCAACAACCGCCTCGACTGGCTGGGGAACAACTACCAGCCCGGCGACGTGACCATCAGCTGGTTCACGCCCGGGTCGGGATGTGGGGCGTCCAGCCCGCCGGCCGGCAGCCCCATGACGATCTGCGTGGCCATCGACCTTCCCTACAAGGCCCGGGAAGTCGTGCCGGCGGCGCCGATCATCCAGAACGTGACGCCCGAGAACCTGCGGTCGCTGGCCGTCGTCCAGATCTACTAGGCGAAGGGGACAACGATGAAGAAGCTGACCGCCCGGCGCGACGAGCGGGGTGCGATCCTGGTCATGTCGACCGTCGGCGTGGTGGTGGCCGTCATCGCCGCCGCCCTGGCCGTCGACCTGGGCCGTATCGCCCAGGAACGCCGCGACGACCAGCGGGTGGCCGACCTGGCCGCCCTCGACGCCGCCCGTGACCTGTCCCAGATGCAGGCCCTGGCCGAGGCCAGTGCCGTGCGCAACAACTTCCCCCTGGGCGGCGGCAACACGATCGTGGCCGTCGAGGGCGTCAAGACCGACGGTGCCTGCGTCCCCATGCCCGGGGCCGGCACGGTCTGCGTGACCGTCACGTCCGACATCGACTACGTCTTCCGGCCCGGTGGCCGGCCCATCGTCGCCACCGCCGTCGCTGGCGAGGTGCCCAGGGGCGGGTTCATGATCGGTTCCTCGCTGGTGACCGTCGACTCCTCCCGGGCCACGATCCTCAACAACTTCGTGGGACGCATCATCCGGGGCAGCGCCGTGAACCTGTCGGTCGCCAGTTGGCAGGGCCTGGCCACCGGCCACGTCTCGCTCGAGGCCCTGCGCCTCCAGCTGGCCAACCTGGGCTACACAGTGGGTGACACCCAGAGCCTGCTCGACACCAACATCACGGTCTCGACCCTGCTGCAGGCCATGGCCAACGCCCTCAACGCCCAGGGCGACGTGGCCCGGGCCGACATCGTAAACGTGCTCCGCCTGGCCGTGACCTCGACCACCAACATCGCCCTCGGCCAGTTCATCAACGTGGCCCAGGGAGCCGAGGAAATGGCCTTGGCCTCGCAGGTCAACGTCCTGCAGATGATCACCGCCGCCGCCCAGGTGGCCAACGGCAGCAACTTCGTCGACGTCCCCAACATCGGCATCACCGTGCCCGGCCTGCTCGGCACCCGCCTGCGCCTCCAGGTCATCGAACCTCCCCAGTTCTACTTCGGCCCCGAGGGCGGCAGCGTCAGCACCGGCCAGGTCGACCTGCTCGTCGAGACCGACCTGAACCTCAGCCTCAACGTGCTCGGCCTGAGCAACGTGACGGCCCGGGGCAAGCTGCCCGTGCGCATCTCGGCGGCGGGCGCAACCGGCACCCTGACCGACATCGAGTGCGGAGCCGGAGCGGGCATGACCGTGACCATCGACCCCACGGCCTTCGCGGGCTCGGCCACCACCAACGCCGACGGCATCATCGTGCGGGGCACGGTCCTGATCGTGCCCCTCGACCTGGTCCGCATCGGGGTGACCAGTGTGGTGCCCACGGTCGACGGCCCGCCGGTGGACAAGTTCTGGTCCTATCCGACCCAGTTCCCCCCGCCCGACGGCACAACCACCTCCCAGCACGCCGGTTCCCAGCCCATCGGCCTCCAGGGGCTGACAACGTTCACCGCCAGCGACGTTCAGGTCCTCGGTCTGGTGAACCTCGGACTGCTCGACGGGATCGTCAGCGCCCTGATCAACGCCCTGACCCCGCTGATCGGCAACGTCGACAACAGCGTTCTGACGCCGTTGCTGAGCGCCTTCGGCATCGACATCGGCAGCGCCGACGTGACCGCCCTGTCGATGCAGTGCGGCCAGCCCATGCTGCTCGGATGACGGGCCCGCATATACATGGGTGACGACGTCAGGTACTGAGCCGGGGGGCCGGCCTTCGTGTCCACCCTGGTTGCAACGCCGAGCCGCCGGCAGGAACGCCGTCATCAGGGGCAACCCCTCAGAGCCCGGGCGGTCAAGCCCGGGTGATCGAGGCCGGGCGATCGAGGCCGACATCTGCTACCCAACCGACTCGTGGTTCCTCGCCAAGGCGTGGCCAAGCTCGCCCGCCTGGCTGCCGGATCAAGGCCGGCGGCCGCATGCCATCGGGGCCTGGCTGGCCGGCGCAGCCACGACGCCAAGAAGGAGGCCAAGGCCATCACCGGTGAGACGGCCACGATCGCCACCTGGGCCATCGCCGATGCCCGGCACGTCGCACTCAATGCCCGCCGGGGCCTGCACCCCAAGGCGATGTCGGCACGGGCCGGGCCGCGGCGATGGTCGCCGAGCTCGAGCGCACGGCGGACCTGGTCGAGCGCGTCGTGGCCCAGACCCGCACCCGCCTCGGCGGTGTGACGCCCGACGGCTCGACCAAGGTCGTGTCGCTGCACGAGCCCGACGCCCGCCCGATCGCCAAGGGGCGCCTGGGCAAGCCCGTGGAGTTCGGCTACAAGGCTCAGGTGGTCGACAACGCCGACGGCGTCGTGGTCGACCACCGGGTGGTGGTCGGCAACCCGCCCGACGCGCCGATGCTCGTCCCGGCCGTCGCGCGTATCAAGGCGCTCGTCGGCAGGGCGCCGCGGGCCGTGACCGCCGACGGCATCTACGGGGAGGCGTCGGTCGAGGACGAGCTCAAGGCCATGGGCGTCAAGACCGTCGTCATCCCCCGCAGGGGTCGTGCGGCCCGAACGACCCGGAGGCCCACATCGGGCAGACCAACAGTTCGTCGGGTCGGACGCGCTGCCTGCTGAGCCGCTCGTCCGGCGTCGACCCTGCCGAGGAGAACGACGTCGGTGGTCGGCTGCCGGGCGCCGCGGGCTGCGGCCTCGCGCGGCTATTCATTGGTAGGCCGATTCCCTGTAATCCGGGTCCTACAATTTAGGCTATTGGCTTGACTTCTATTCAGGTGGGGCGTACACTTGTTCGTATGGTGACGGCAGGGTTCACGGCCCGATCAGACCAAGTGGCGACCTGGGCCGACGAGCGAATTGCCGATGTGATGGGTGTCATCAATGCCGCTACTGCCGAGCTCGTCTCCATCGTCGGCGAGGTAATAGAGAACGACGCGTGGGGCGGCGGGGGGCTGCGCTCGCCCGCCCACTGGGTGGCGTGGCGGGCGGGGGTGTCCCCGGCCCGGGCCGCCCACCTGGTCAAGATGGCCCGCCGGCTGGGCGAGCTGCCCACGGTGGCCGCGGCGTTCGCCGAGGGGCGGTTGAGCGAGGACTCGGTGAAGCTGGTGGCCGCCCGGGTGCCGGCCGAGCGCGACGCCGAGGTCGCCGGCCTGGCCCAGGTCATGACCGTGGCGCAACTGGCCCGCACACTGCGCTCGCTGCCCGCCCAGCCCGTCGAGGAGCCCGAGGCCGAGCCCCGGCCCGAGCCCGAGGGGGGCGGCGAGGTCGCCTTCGGCCACGACGACGACCGGTGGTGGCTGCGGGCCGGGGGCCTGGCCCCCGAGCGGGGCGCGCTGGTGGCCAAGGCCCTCGAGGCCGCCCGTGAGGCCGAGTTCCGGGCCCGGCACCCCGAGGCCGCCGAGGGGGCCAAGCCGACCGGGGTCACGTGGTCCGACGCCCTAGGAGGGTGGTGTCTAAACCCTCCCCAGGCGGCCGACCGCCCCGTTCGCGGCTCGGTGACACTGCAAAGGTGCTGTTCAGGGCAGGTCGGGCGCCTCGGCGCTCAGCGCCGAACGCGAAAGACACCAGCCTCCTAGAGCGCATGGCCCTGGCCGCCATCGAGGCCCTCGACCCCGCCAGCGGCGGGGGACGCACGGCGTCGGGCCGCTACCAGGTGCTCGTGCACGTGGGCGTGGGCGACGACCCCGCCGCCCACCTCCACCTCGGGCCCGCCCTCACCGCCAGTGCCCGGCGGCGCATCACCTGCGACGCCGACCTGCGCTGGGTACTGGAGGACGAAGGGCGCACCGTGGCCTGGGGCCGAAAGACCCGCACCGTCCCGCCGGCCCTGCGGGCCGCCATCGAGGACCGTGACCGGGGGTGCCGTGCCCCGGGCTGCACCCAGGCGCGCTGGCTGGAGGTCCACCACCTCGTGCACGTCTGCGACGGTGGCCAGACCGTCCCCGAGAACCTGCTGTGCCTGTGCGGCCGCCACCACGACGACCACCACCGGGGCGTGCTGGGCATCGAAGGCGACCCGACCAGGCCCGGCGGCCTGCGCTTCACCGACAGGTGGGGCCGAGACCTCGCACCGCACCCGCCCCGGCCACCGGCCGCCCCACCCCCGGCCGCCGCCCGCTCGATCGGGGTCACGCCCGCCAAGTGGCAAGCACCGTCGGGCGAGCGCTTCGACGGCCGCTGGTTCGCCTGGAACTGACGCGCGGTCGCGGGTCGCCCTAACTACTTCGACCTGAGTTTCGCCGTGCGCCCCCAGCCCTGAGCGCATCTGCGCGTTTCAGTGGCAGGTCGCGGCATCCCGCCCGGCCCTCCCGGCCCGTTCCCGGCCCTGCTTCCCGCCTCATTTCGAGTGCGGGTCGCGCCGGGTCGCCCGGAGGAGCCGGGTCAGACGAACAGCGGTGCCGCGGGTTTGCCGCGTGGTGGCGGGCCGGTCGCCACTCGGCGGGGCGGCGCCGGTGCGGCGGGCCCCGGCGCCGGGTTGGCCTTGGCCTCGAGGAGGGCCGAGACCTTCACCGCGTTGTGGGCCAGCACGCCGAGCCCGCACCAGGTCTCGGCCCCGCCGATGCCGTCGAGCAGCGTACGGTCCCAGGCGTAGGCGTGCTTGAGGTGCGAGATCCTGCCCTCGCAGCCCGTTCGCCACTTCGCCAGCCGGCGAAACCCCCGCCGGCGCTGGACCTCGCGGCGGGTGGCGTCGGGCTCGCCCTTGCGCTGGAGAGCGACCTCCTGGCCGACCGCCGGCTACGCAGACGCATATAGGTGACGGCATCAGCTATTGAGCCAGGGGCCGCGGTGCTCGCATACTGAACGGTGGCATGAGCAGATGCAGGTTCGTCTGGGCACACGGGCTGCAGAGCTCGGTGGCCCACGAGGACGAGCTGGGCCTGTTCGACTGGCGTCCGGTCCACGAAGTAGCCCAGGTCGTGCGCTACGACGTCCGCGGCCACGGCGGGGCGGAGGTCCACCCCTACGAACCGCTGGCCTACGGCTGGTCGACGCTGGTCGACGACATGCTGTGGGCCGCCGGACAACACGGGCCCTTCGTGGCCGGTGGAACGTGCGTGGGGGCGGCCACGGCTCTCTACGCCGCTCTGCGGGCGCCCCGGCGGGTGCAGGCCGCCGTCCTGATGACCCCGCCGGCTGCCTGGGAGTCACGCAACGGCCAGGTCGAGGAGTACGCCTCGGCCGCCGCCCTGGTCGAGCGCAAGGGCTTGCGGTCCCTGGTCGAGTCATGGCGGGCCCGGCCCCAGCCCGGCATCCTCGACCGCGAGTTGCCGGCGGCCCGAGACATCGGCCTGCGCCACCTGGCGGCCATGGACGAGCGGGCCCTGCCCGCCATCCTGCGGGCCATGGCCCGCTCCGACCTGCCCTGCCGGGAGGAGCTGTCCTCGGTCGTGCTGCCCGTGCTGATCCTGGCCTGGGACGGCGACCCCTGCCACCCGGTGGCCACTGCCGAGGCCCTGGCCGACACGCTCATCCTGTCCGAGCTGCACGTGGCTAGCGACCTGGCCGGCGTACGGGCCTGGCCCGGCGTCGTGCGCGACTTCCTCGGCAACCTCTGCCTCTGGGAGTAGCTCGCCCGGCGTGTTCCGCCACGTCGCCATCTTCACGTTCGCCGAAGGGACGACTCCCGCCCAGGTCGAGGCCATGTCCGCCGGCCTGGCCCGGTTGCCGTCGCTCATCGCGGTCCGGCGCGACTACCGCTTCGGCCCCGACGACCGCCTGACCGACGGCAACGGCGACTTCGCAGTCGTGGCCGACTTCGACGACGCCGCCGGCTACCAGGCCTACACCACCCACCCCGCCCACGTCGACGTAGCCACCGGCCTCGTCCGCCCCATCCTCGCCCACCGCTCCGCCGTCCAGTTCACGACGTAGCCCCGGCTCGCGGCTGGGCCGGACCAGTCGCATAGGACAGAGGCCTCCGCCGCGCCGATCACCGCGGGACGGGACCGACCACCGCCTGTATCTCCCGTGCTGGGAAGCCTTCGATCCGGCCCTCGGTTTCGATATCGCGCAACACACCGCTGTTGGCACCAAACGACCACGTCGCCGTCCACCGTTGCGTCACCACGATGTCATAGGTCCCCGACCAGACGTAGTCGTGGGTGATCTCGCCGTCCGGCCAGGGCTTCCCCTCGAACGAGTGCGGCCCCGACGACTCGCCGTCGCCCCAGTCGACGTAGTACTGGCCCACAGATTCGATGGTCAGCGGCCCGAATGGAGTCTCCGGCACGTAGTGCGTGTGCCTGGTTTTACCACGTGTTTCGAGGTACATAGTCTTGCCGACAATCGCCCAGCCAGGTGCAACGTATGGGTCTGGATGAGGATGGGGGATGAGCTCCCAATAGCGCGCAGCGTACGCCCCTGGCGTATCGGCCGGCTCGCCGTCCCTGGTCGGGCAGGGTGGATAGGTCTCGTAGTAGATGCTGAAGAGATCGTTTCCGCGCTCCTCGTTCGGCCCCGGCCGGATCTCAGGAGCCACGTCGTCTGGCACCGATGACCCCTCCCGATAGTAGCCAGTGGCAATGCACGGCTCCCCGTCATCGTCACTTGTTAGCTTCGGATAGGGAAGGTAACGAGGGCCCGGCGCTGTTCCGCCGCTCTCAGGAGCGGCCTCCCGTGACTCCTCGTTTCCACACTTGGCGATCCCGCCACTTCGAGATCCGCAGAGTCCGCCGGTACTTGGTTGGCCCTCAGCACCCGGGACCGCAAGCAGACCGCTTACCAGGGTAGCCAGGGCCACGACCACCGTCAGGGTCAGGCGTCTGTGCATGGGTCTTTCTCTGGAGCTACGAACCCGGGTTGAAACCCATCATAGATATAGGACCAACCTACGATATTGTAGCCGTGCGGATCACGAGGCTTGTCGAGAGGCCGCACCGCAACCCACTGAGTACCGAGCTCCGGTATCGAACTCACAGATACGGCAGAGTAGTCTCGCTGCACACGCGCGTAGATACACGTCGGCCTCATCGACAGAATCTCAGCAACCTCTGTCCTAGTATTGCCGGGCTCTGGAAGACGATATCCGGTTAGACCTTGCCGGACATCGTCTTGCAGGATATCGATCTGGAGTTGAAGCCATGCGTCAGTCCCGTACAGGGATCGCAGCCGGTCATAGGCCTCACGAGGAATGAACTTCGTGGCTACGACCATGCGGACGACGTCACCGACCAGTGCGTCGAGGCCGGCAAGGACACGGTTTACGTAGGCGGTGTCGATGACTTCAGGGACGGCGTAGGGGTTGGTAGTAGTCGTGGTGGGAGCGGCGGTGGGGACGGTGGCGCCCTGAGGCTGGGCCTCGGTCGAGGACCGGTCGCAGCCTGCTAGGGCGGCGCCCAGCAGGGCCAGGGCCAGGAGCCCTCCTACGCAGCGTCCCGCACGATCCCGCCTCCGCACGCATCTAGGATGTCATGGTCTTTCACGGCTTGCAAGGGCTATCTGAGTGCGCGGCGGCGGCCGACGACGGGGGCGCCGACGACCAGGCTGGAGCCGGCCCACAGGGCCAGGCCCAGGGCCAGCCAGCCCGTCTCGTTGACGTTGACGTTGGTGCTGAAGGCCGACAGGGCCACGATGGCGAAGCAGGCGACGGCGGCGATGAGGAAGACACGGGTGAGGTTCATGGCCTCGGTGGTACCCGTAACGACCAGGTCACACGCCTTCGGGGCTGGGGGCGGAGCGCAGGTAACCGAGCATGTCCTCGGCCCGGTAAAGGTTGTGGGTGGACGGGTGCTGGGGCGCCTTGCCGATTACCACGCCGTCGGGCGTCCGTCCCCAGAACCCCTCGTAGACCTGGCCAGCCCGGTGGGGATCGTAGATGTAGTGGGGCTCGGCGTGGCCAACGTCCAACCCCGACCGTTCCCAGGAAGGACCGTCGAGGAAGATCACCGTACGGGGCCGCGTCACGGCCAGGGCGTGGCGCAGGCGTTCGGGCTCATCGCCCACGTGCACGAGCGCCGTGAGAGACAGGGCCTCGGCCGTCCCCCAGGTCGGGACCTGGCCCCGGAACACCTCGACAGACCAGCGCCGCACCTCGGCCCAGAACCCCCGGGGATCGGGGTAGAAGAAGCCCTCGTGCGGCTCCCCGACGGCCAGCGGGGTCTCCGGCCACATGAGCAGGGTGTCGCGCCAGCTGGGCGGCTTGGTCGTGGCCAGCAGAAGCCAGGCGTTGGCCGCCCCCGGGGAGAACGGCGGCCAGTCGCCCACCTTCTCCACGACCGCCCGTCGCGCCCGCTTCGAGAGCCCCTGGGCGGTGCGGAGCCGTTCGGCGGGGTCGGGGGCGTAGAGGTGCGGATCGGTGCGGATGACCCGATGATACGGTCGGCCATCGGTGTGATCGGGCTGACAGGAGGCATCGGGTCGGGCAAGACCACGGTGTCCGACATGCTCGCCGGGATGGGCGCGGTCGTCATCGACACCGACCTCGTCGCCCGGGACGTGGTCGAGCCTGACGGGGCGGCCCACGCCGCTGTGCGGCGCCGGTTCGGCCCAGCGGTCGTCGGCCCCGGCGGCGAGATCGACCGAGCCGCCCTCGCCCGGCTGGTGTTCGCCGACCCCGAGGCCCGGTCCGACCTCAACGCCCTCGTCCACCCGGCGGTAGCCACCGAGGTCGACGCCCGCCTCCGCGAGCTGGCCGGCACCGGGACCACGGTGGTGCTCGTCGTACCCCTGCTGGTCGAGGCCGGGTGGACGGACCGGGTCGACCACGTGGTGGTCGTGGACTGCCCCGAGGACACGGCTGTGCGACGCCTGGTGGGCTCCGGTCGCCTCACCGAGCGGGAGGCCCGTCAACGGGTCGCCGCCCAGGCCAGCCGCCAGGAACGACTGAACCGGGCCGACACGGTGATCGACAACTCCGGGCCCGCCGACGCCCTCGGCCCCCAGGTCGAGGCGCTGTGGGAGGCGCTTCACCGCTGACCTCGTGCGAGAAGCAACCTCTCCGGTTGCTTCTTGCACAGACCTCCGGGCGGACGGACGGGCCGCGCCGGCCGCCAGACGTACACCAGTTCGGCAGCCGTGGGCGTACGCTGGCGCCACCATGCCGCCGTTCAGGGTCGTCGCCGACTTCGCACCCGCCGGGGACCAGCCCAAGGCCATCGAGGGGCTGGCCGCCGGCGTGGCCCGGGGCGACCGGTTCCAGACCTTGCTGGGGATCACCGGGAGCGGCAAGTCGGCGACGATCGCGTGGACCATCGAGCAGGTGCAGCGACCGACGCTGGTCATCGCCCCCAACAAGTCGCTGGCCGCCCAGTTGGCCAACGAGTTCCGGGAGTTCTTCCCCGACAACCGGGTGGAGTACTTCGTCAGCTACTACGACTACTACCAGCCCGAGGCCTACATCCCGTCGTCGGACACGTACATCGAGAAGGACTCCACGATCAACGACGAGATCGACCGGCTCCGGCACTCGGCCACGGCCGCCCTGCTGGCCCGCCGGGACGTGATCGTCGTGGCGTCGGTCTCGTGCATCTACGGCCTGGGCTCACCGGAGGAGTACGCCAACCAGATCCTCGCCCTGGTGCCCGGCCAGGAGATCGACCAGCGGGCCATCCTGCGCAAGCTCGTCGACATCCAGTACGAGCGCAACGACATGAACTTCGCCCGGGGCAAGTTCCGGGTCAGGGGCGACACCATCGAGGTGCACCCGGCCTACGAGGAGACTGGTGTGCGCATCGAGCTGTTCGGCGACGAGGTCGAGCGCATCAGCCGGGTCGACCCCCTGACCGGCGAGGTGCTGGGCACGCTCGACGACCTCACGATCTTCCCGGCGACCCACTACGTGGCCGGTGAGGAACGCATGCGAAAGGCCATGGTCCGCATCGAGGACGAGCTGCGCGAGCGTCTCCAGTACTTCGAGAAGGAAGGCAAGCTGCTGGAGGCCCAGCGCCTGCGCATGCGCACCGAGTACGACCTGGAGATGATGCGCGAGGTCGGGTTCTGCAACGGCATCGAGAACTACTCGCGCCACATCGACGGGCGGGCGGCCGGGGAGGCACCCCACACGCTGCTCGACTTCTTCCCCAAGGACTTCCTCATGGTGATCGACGAGAGCCACGTGGCCGTCCCCCAGCTCCACGCCCAGTACCAGGGCGACCGGTCCCGCAAGGAGACCTTGGTAGACCACGGCTTCCGCCTCCCGTCGGCCGCCGACAACCGGCCCCTGCGGTTCGACGAGTGGTTCGAGCGGGTCAACCAGTGCATCTTCCTGTCGGCCACGCCCTCGGCCTACGAGGTCGGGATCTCCGGCCAGGTCGTCGAGCAGATCGTGAGGCCGACGGGGCTCATCGACCCCGAGGTGCAGGTGCGCCCGACCAAGGGCCAGATCGACGACCTGCTGGCCCAGATCAACCAGCGGGTCGAGCAGGGCGACCGGGTGCTGGTCACGACCCTGACCAAGAAGATGGCCGAGGACCTCACCGACTACCTGCTGGAGCTGGGCGTGCGGGTGCGTTACCTGCACAGCGAGATCGACACCATCGAGCGCATCGAGATCCTGCGCGACCTCCGGCTCGGGGAGTTCGACGTGCTCGTCGGCATCAACCTGCTCCGGGAGGGGCTCGACCTGCCCGAGGTCTCGCTGGTGGCCATCCTCGACGCCGACAAGGAAGGGTTCCTGCGCAGCGAGACGTCGCTCATCCAGACGATCGGCCGGGCTGCCCGCAACGTCGGCGGCCAGGTGATCATGTACGCCGACAAGGTCACCGACTCGATGCAGCGGGCCCTCGGGGAGACCAACCGTCGGCGAGGGCTCCAGCAGGCCTACAACCGCGAGCACGGCATCGACCCCCAGACGATCCGCAAGGCCGTCACCGACATCCTGGCCGTCCTGCGCCCCGAGGGCGAGGGCGCGCCCACGCCCGGGCGCGACCGGCGCAACCGGCGCCGCGACAAGATCCGCAGCGACTTCGCCGAGCTACCGCCCGGTGAGCTCTCCCGGCTCATCAGCACGCTCGAGGAGGAGATGCGGGAGGCGGCCGCCGATCTGCGCTTCGAGTACGCCGCCCGCCTGCGCGACGAGATCGGCGACCTCAGGAGGGAACTGAAGCAGGTCGGCTGACCTGCCGATAAGGCCTACATGAAGGTCGTCGCGCCCACACGCGACCCGTGGCAGGGCCTGCCAAGGCGGCTGTGGGACGCGCCCCTGTGGGCCCACGGCGTAATGCTGGCGATCGTCCTCGTTGCGCTCATCCCGGTCGTCGGGCCGCAGGCGTCGTTCTCGGCCGACGAAGGGGCGGCGATCGTCCAGGCCCGCTCGCTGGCCCACGGCGAGGGCTGGACCGTCGCCCACCCGTTCCCCGAAGCCGACCCGACGAGCCGCTACTACCCCCTGGCCCTTTCCGAGCACGGCTCCAACGGCACTGCCCCGTTCGCCAAGCACCCGCTCTACGCCCTGGTCCTGGCCGGGGCCTTCGTCTTTGGCGGGATGGCAGCCATGGTCGCCCTCTCGGTCATGGGCACGGTTGCGGCCGCCACCCTCGGCGCCGCCCTCGGACGGCACCTACACCCATCGCTCCCCAGGCCGACGCTGTGGGTGCTGGGCCTGGGTAGCCCGCTGCTCTTCGACGGCTACCTCCTGATCGCCCACAGCATTGGCGCGGCGGCGGCCGCAGGGGCGGCCCTTCTGGCGGTGAGGGCGATCGAGAACCGGCGCTGGACGCTGGGCCTGGCCGTCGGGCCGGTCGTCGCCGTCGCCGTCCTGTTGCGCTCGGAGGCCGCCCTGTTCGGCCTGGCGCTGGCGGTCACCGCCGCCGCCGTGGGCCTGGTCAAAGCAGACCACCGCTGGCCGGCCCTGGGGGTTGCGGTGGCGGCAGCAGGGGCGGCCGTGGTCGCCCGCGTAGGCGAACAGGCCTGGGCACGGCACATCGTGGGCGCAGGAACGGGTACAGGGCCGGCCCAGCCGGGCTACGAGGACCCGCTGGGTCTCGTCGAGGGGCGGCTCCAGGCGTTCTCCCTGACCTGGCTCGACCCCAGCTACTCGGGGTCGAGCCTGCTCGAGGCCCTTCTGCTGCTGATGGCCGTGTCCGTCGGCGCCGCCGCCGTGATCGTGCGCCGGCGCCAAGGCGACAGCCGATCGGCCCAAGCCGTACGGGCCGCGGCCGTGGTGGCCGCCGCGGCCTCAGTAGCCGCGCTGGTCGTCTCCCCCCGGAACGTGGTCCCCGGACTGCTCGTGGCCTTCCCGGTCGGGCTGGCTGGTCTCCTGCTACTCGACCGAAGGACCGTGGCCTCCCTCCCGGCCAGGGCCCTGGCCGGGACGTTCGCCCTGTTCAGCCTGGCCGTCCTCGCCACGCAATACTCCCGGGGCGGCACCGCCGAGTGGGGCGGGCGCTACTTCGCCCTCGGGCTGCCCCTGCTGGCCCCTCTGGCTCTCGACGCACTGCGCCAGCACGGCGCCCGGCTCGACCGCGAGACGGCCCGCAGGGCGGGCGGGGCCCTGGCGGTCTGTTCGTTAGCCCTGGCAGTGATGGCCGTCTCCGCCCTGCGGGGCTCTCACCAGCGGACCGACGAGTTGGTCGCCGCCTTCGCGGCCACCGGGCGGGCCTCGGTGGCGGTGGCCGGGGAGAAGCCGGTCCTGGTGGCCACCATGGGAGCCGTCCCTCGGCTGTCGTGGTCGACGTTCGACGACCAGCGCTGGTTGCTGGCCCCCCCGGAGGAACTGGACGACGTACTCGACGGCGTCCGGGCGGCGGGGGTGTACCGAGTCGCCCTGGTCACCAACAACCTCGGGCGCGACCGGCTGGCCTGGGGCGAGGGCGTGGCAGTGACTGCCACCGTGGCGTCGCCGCGGGCGCCCTGGGACCTGCTGGTCCTCGACCTCGGGCCCTGACATAACCGTACATACGTTCCCCCGGGTTCGCCGGTATCCTCGGCGCAGTGTCTGACACCCTTGTCATTCGGGGGGCGAGGGAGCACAACCTTCGCAACGTCAACCTCGAGCTCCCCCGTGAGCGGCTCGTGGTGTTCACTGGGCTGTCCGGGTCGGGCAAGTCGTCGCTGGCCTTCGACACGATCTACGCCGAGGGGCAACGGCGCTACGTGGAGTCGCTCTCGGCCTACGCCCGCCAGTTCCTGGGCCAGATGGACAAGCCCGACGTCGACTTCATCGAGGGCCTGTCCCCGGCCATCTCCATCGACCAGAAGTCGGCGTCCCGCAACCCCCGCTCGACGGTGGGCACCATCACCGAGGTCTACGACTACCTGCGCCTGCTGTGGGCCCGGATCGGCGTGCCCCACTGCCCCAAGTGCGGGGCCGTCGTCTCCCGCCAGACCCCCCAGCAGATCGTCGACCGGGTCCTCCAGTTGCCCGAGGGGACGCGGTTCCAGGTGCTGGCCCCCGTCGTGCGGGGACGAAAGGGAGAGTACGAGGGCCTGCTCAAGGAGCTGGCCGGCCAGGGCTTCGCCCGGGCACGGGTCGACGGCGAGCTGCACGAGCTGTCCGAGCTCGACGAGCTGCGCCTGGCCCGCTACGAGGCCCACACCATCGAGGTGGTGGTCGACCGCTTGGTGCGGCGCGAGGGGATCGAGCGGCGGCTGACCGACTCGCTGGAGACGGCCCTACGCCTGGCCGAGGGGGTGGCCGAGGTCGAACTGGTGGAGCGTGACCCCGAGCCGGGGGCCGAACCGGAGATCCTCACGTTCAGCCAGCACCTGGCCTGCCCCAACGACGGCACGTCGTTCGACGAACTGGCTCCCCGGAACTTCTCGTTCAACTCCCCCTACGGGGCCTGCCCCCGGTGCGACGGGCTCGGGACCCGTTTCGAGGTCGACCCCGAGCTGGTCGTGCCCAACCCCGACCTTTCCATCGACGCCGGGGCGGTGGCACCGTGGGCCGGCACCAAGGGGGAGTACTTCCAGCGGGTGCTGGCCGCTCTGGCCGAGGCCCACGGGTTCAAGACATCGACGCCCTGGAAGAAGCTGCGTAAGTCCGACCACAAGGTCGTGCTGTTCGGGGGCGGGCCCCGGCAGGTGCACGTGCAGTACCGCAACCGCTACGGGCGCACCCGGTCCTACAACACCCACTACGAGGGCGTCGTCCCCTACCTCCAGCGGCGCCACTCCGAGGCCGAGTCCGACCACATGCGCGAGCAGATCGAGGGCTACATGCGGGAGGTACCGTGCCCCGATTGCGGCGGGGCCCGTCTCAAACCCGAGTCGCTGGGGGTGACGGTCGGCGGGCTCGACATCCACCAGCTGTGCGACCTGTCGATCGCAGAGGCGGCCGACCACCTGCTCGGGCTGGAGCTGAGCGAGCGCGACCGCATGATCGCCGAACGGGTCGTGCGCGAGGTCAACGCCCGCATGCGGTTCCTGCTCGACGTGGGCCTCGACTACCTCAGCCTCAACCGGTCGGCGGCCACCCTGGCGGGCGGGGAGGCCCAGCGCATCCGCCTGGCCAGCCAGATCGGCAGCGGGCTCGTCGGTGTGCTCTACGTGCTCGACGAGCCCTCCATCGGGCTCCACCAGCGTGACAACCGGCGCCTCATCGAGACACTCGTGCGCCTGCGCGACATCGGCAACTCGGTGATCGTGGTCGAGCACGACGAGGAGACCATCCGGGTGGCCGACCACGTGGTCGACATCGGCCCCGGCGCGGGCGAGCACGGCGGCGAGATCGTGGTGTCGGGCTCGGTCGAGGACCTGCTGGCCGCCCCCCGGTCGATCACCGGGCAGTACCTCTCGGGCCGCCGGACCATTCCCGTGCCGGCCGCCCGCCGCCCGCCGGCATCGGGGTGGCTGGTCGTGCGGGGTGCCCGCGAGCACAACCTGCGGGACATCGACGTGCGCCTGCCCTTGGGCACGTTCGTGTGCGTCACCGGCGTGTCGGGCTCGGGCAAGTCGACGCTGGTCAACGACATCCTGCACCGGGCCCTGATGCAGAAGGTCTACCGCTCGAAGGTCGTCCCTGGCCGCCACCGCCAGATCGACGGGATCGAGCACCTCGACAAGGTCATCGGCATCGACCAGTCGCCCATCGGCCGCACCCCCCGGTCCAACCCGGCGACCTACACGGGGGTCTTCGACCACGTCCGCAGGCTGTTCAGCCAGACCCAGGAGGCCCGTGTCCGGGGCTACCAGCCGGGCCGGTTCTCGTTCAACGTCAAGGGTGGGCGCTGCGAAGCGTGTTCGGGGGACGGGACCATCAAGATCGAGATGCACTTCCTGCCCGACGTGTACGTGCCGTGCGAGGTGTGCAAGGGCGCCCGCTACAACCGCGACACGCTCGACATCACGTTCAAGGGGCGCAACATCGCCGAGGTGCTCGACCTGTCGTGCGAGGAGGCCGTCGAGTTCTTCTCCAACCAGCCGCCCATCGCCCGCCACATGCAGACCCTCGTCGACGTGGGCCTGGGTTACGTGCGCCTGGGCCAGCCCGCCCCCACACTGTCGGGTGGCGAGGCCCAGCGGGTGAAGCTGGCCAGCGAGCTGTCCAAGCGCTCCACCGGCCACACCATCTACATCCTCGACGAGCCCACCACCGGCCTGCACTTCGAGGACATCCGCAAGTTGCTCACGGTGCTCAGCCGGCTGGTCGACCAGGGCAACACCGTGCTCGTGATCGAGCACAACCTCGACGTGATCAAGTCGGCCGACTGGCTGGTCGACCTCGGCCCCGAAGGGGGCAAGGGCGGCGGCACCATCGTGGCCGAGGGCCCCCCCGAGGACGTAGCCAAGGCCCCCGGCAGCTACACCGGCCAGTTCCTGGCCCCGGTCCTGACCGGGGAGGTAGGGGTGAAGCCGTCAGGCCCGCCGTCCGCCACCGCCCTTCGCTAACCAACCCAACTGGTGTACAGAACGCGCCGTTCCTGGCGCGTCCTGCACACCATTTGGTGAGGGGGGAGGGGAGATGAGGACGAGCGCACCGAAGGCGTAGAGCGGCAGCAGGACGCGGCCGATATCCTCCCAGCGCCACCAGACCGGGGCCGCCAGAAGGACACCTAGAACCGCGAAGGCCAAAGCGAGCGGGGCGAGGGGGTCACCGAGGCGCCGCAGGCACAGGACGACGAGGGCCACGGCCAGGAGCGCTCCGCCTGCCATCACCGCCGGGTCGCTCATGTGGGGTGCGGCCTCGACGATGCCCACCAAAGGGGCGGAGAGCCGGCTCGGGGGCGACTCCCACGGCCACGCCCCGAACCGAGCCTTGACGACGGCCAGCCAGGTCCCCCAGGCCAGGAAGGGAACGCTCAGGGTGAGGGCCCGCCTCCAGCCGAGGTTGCGCAGCGCGGGCCAGGCCAAGACGGCCGGGACGAGCAGCATGGTCTCGCGGGTGAGGGTGGCCAGCATTAACAGGGCGACGGCCGCGCCCGGGCGGCCCCGGAGCCAGCTCCGCACCCCGAAGAGCGCGAACCCGGCGGCCCACGTCTCAGGGACCAGGCCGACCAGGGAGGCCACGGCCCCAGGCGTGACCACGAGGACCGCGCCAAGGCGCCCGTCGACCCCCCTGTCCTCCAGTAGGCGGGCCCCAGCCAGCGCGAGGAAGCCCGCCCCCGCCAGGGCGGTCAGCACCAGGAGGGGCTCGATGAACCGGGGCTGGCCGAGGCTCATGGCCCACAGCGCGTAGGCCAGCAGCGGGCGCTGCGCGCGGTAGGCGGCGTGGGTCTCGTCGTAGAAGACCTCGGGGCGGGCCAGGGAGGGGTCGCGCGCCAGGGCGGCGTAGCCCTGGGCGTCGCGCATGATGACCATCGTCGTCAGCGGGTTGTCCACGTACCGGCCGGCGTAGACCGTGGTGAAGGCCGAGGCGATGCCCTGGCCCAGCCGGTCGGCCCAGATGAGCCGGAGGCTCAGGACCGGGACGGCGGCCAGCAGGCCGAGGACGAAAGCGGCGACCAGCCGGTTCCCCGGGAGCAGGGAGCGGCGAGGGTGGCCCAGGCTGGCGGCCGCGCCCGATGTCACCCCCTCAAGATCGGTCCGCCGGTTGCCGAACTTGAGAGCCCCCCTCAATGCCGTCGGGCCACATGCCGATACATCCAGGGTGATACCAGGCGTGGAAACGCTGGCCTGCCCCTTGACCGGCCTGGGGCTATGCGAGTACCGCCTGGACGAGGCCGAGGACCTCGTCGGTCGCCTGTCGCCGCGGGCCGGCCCGAGAACCCCCGTCGGCCCCACCGCGACTGTCCTGGTCCGCGAGGACGGGGCGGCCGCCTATCCGGTGGTCAACGGGTTCCCGGTGCTGCTGGCACCCGAGGTCCTTCGCCCAGCTTCAGGTGGGCCCTTCGAGGTAGACCTAGCCGATCCGCGCTACGCCGAGGCCTACGTGGAGATGGACTTCTACAACGCGGCGGCCGCCAACGTGGCGCCGGGAGCCGGCTCGTCGTCCCAACTACGCCTCGACCGCCTGGCATCGCTGTCCCCAGAGCAGCGCCAGGCCTTTCCCGACCCGGCGGAGCTGTGGCTGGACTCGGCCTACGAGTCGACAGCGCAGTGGGAGGCCTACCACCACTTGAGCCCTCTCGGCGGAGCCCGAGCCCTACAGATCGGGGGCAAGGGGGAGCAGGCAGTCATGTTCCTTCTGGCCGGAGCGGCCGAGGCTTGGGTCGTAAGCCCCATGGTGGGCGAACTGGCCTACGCCCGGGCCCTGGCTCAGCGCTTCGGGATGAACGACCGCCTCCGGTGCGCCGCCGGAGTGGCCGAGGAGTTGCCGCTGGCCAGCGCCACGATCGACCGCATCTGGGCCAAGTCTCTCCACCACACCGTCGCCCAGCTCGCCTACCCCGAGTGCGCCCGGGTGCTGCGCGACGGTGGTCGTCTGGCCGCCGTCGAACCGTGGCGGGCCGCGCTGCACGACCTCGGGACGCGTATCCTCGGCAAGCGGGAACGGGGTGTCCACTGCCGCCCGCTCGACTACCACCGCGTGGCCCCGTTCCTGGAGGCCTTCCCGGACGGCCGGGTCGTCCGCCACGGTCCCTTCCTCCGCTACCCGATGCTGGCCCTCGAGAGGTTCGGGCTGAAGCTCGACGTAGCAAGGGCATTGCCGCTGGCCCGGCTGGACGACCGTCTCGGCTCATTGGTTCCCGGGCGCCATCGCCCCGGGAGCTGCGCCGCCCTCCTGGGTGGGCCGTCGGCCATTCAAGACCGGGTCCCGCCGAGCCGATCTTTATCGCAATGATGCGACGCTGCGCCCGCCCGGTGTCGTTCGTGGGGACTGCGCTGGCGGTCCTCGCCCTCGGCAAGATGCACGCGGTCGCCAACGGCTACGACTTCACCCGTTCGCCCCGGCTGCTGTGGTCAGCCGGCTACGTCGCCCTACTCGTCCTGGCTGCCTACGCCGTTGGGCTCCCCGAGATGACCCGGTCGCGGTGGTCGACCGTGATCTACACCGTTGCCGCCACCTTGGCCGCCTCGGTGGTGGTGTCGATCGTGCAGCTCCTGGCCGGCTCGGCCTTGCTACCCCGCTTCGTCGTGCTGCTCACGCCGGCACTGCTGCTGCCGCTCTACCTGCTGGCTTCGGCCTTGGCGGCCGATGGCAGGCGGAGGGACGAGGGCCGCGACCGGTTGGTGGCCGTCACTTCGAACGGGGAGGCCGTCGAGTTGGGCCACGCCCTGGCCGCCAGCCCCGAGCGCCCGGCCACCCTGGTGGCCGTGATCGAACCCGCTCGAGCGGCCTCGGGCTCGGCCGAGGCCGGGCGCCGCCCGCTCGTCGACCTGGTGGCCGAGACCGGGGCCACGGCCGTGGTGCTCGACCGCCACGCCCAGGCCGACGACTCGATCGTGGCCCAGGCTGCCCTCCTGCACGAGCAGGGCGTGCGGGTGCGTACTCTGTCGCTCTGCTACGACGAGTGGCTCGGCAAGCTGCCCATCAGCGAACTGGAGCGGGTGTCGCTGATGTTCGACATCGGCGAGGTACACCGCATGCGCTACGGCCGGCTGAAGCGGGTGACCGACCTGGTGGCCGGCGGGGTCGGGCTGGTTGCGCTGGCGGTGGCCGTACCCTTCGTCCTCGTCGGCAACCGGGTGGCCAACCGGGGCCCGCTCTTCTACCGCCAGGCCCGGGTGGGCAAGAACGGCTGCCAATTCGAGATCCTCAAGTTCCGCACGATGTCGACCGACGGTCGCCAGACCGACTGGACGGCCGAGGACGATCCCCGTATCACCCGGTTCGGGGCCTGGCTACGGCGCACGCACCTCGACGAGCTCCCCCAAGCCGTCAACATCGTGCGGGGGGACCTGTCGGTCGTCGGCCCCCGCCCCGAGCAGCCCCACTACGTGGCCGAGCTGGCCGAGAAGATCCCCTTCTACCGGATGCGCCACCTCGTCCGCCCGGGGCTCACGGGCTGGGCCCAGGTGAAGTACCCCTACGGGGCCAGCGAGGCCGACGCCCTCGAGAAGCTCCAGTACGAGTTCTACTACCTGCGCCACCAGAGCCTGAGCCTCGACTTGCGCATCATCGGCCGCACCGTCCGCAGCGTGATCGGCAGGGACGGCCGATGACCGCCCCGCGCCCCCTCGTCACCGTGATCATCCCGGCCCGCAACGAGCAGGCCGACATCGCCGGCTGCATCGACGCCGTCGCCGCCCAGGACCACGGCGCCGACCGCATCCAGCTCGTCGTCGTCGACGCGGCATCCGACGACGGGACCGTCGAGGAGGTCGTGCGGGCTGCCGCTGCCCACCGCTTCGCCGAGGTCGTGGTCGAGGGAAACCCCCGGCGTCGCACGTCGGTAGGCCTCAACGTCGGCCTCGACCGCGCCAAGGGGGAGTACGTCGCCCGCGTCGACGCCCGCAGCCGAGTCGCCCCCGGCTACGTCTCGACCTGCCTGCGGGCCATGGCCGACCACCGCGTCGGGGTCGTCGGCGGTGCCCAGGTAGCGCTCGCCCGATCGGCCGGCCTGGTCGATACCGCCATCGCCCGGGCGCTGCGCAACCGCTACGGGACAGGCCTGAGCCGCTACCGCCGAGGCCGACGGTCGGGCCCGAGCGACACGGTGTGGATGGGCTTCTTCCGCACCGGCGATCTGCGGGCCATGGGCGGTTGGTCCGAAGCCGTCGCCCTCAACGAGGACTTCGAGCTGAACCGTCGCTACCGCGAGGCCGGCTACCTGGTGTGGTTCGACTCCGAGCTTCGCAGCCGGTACCTGCCCCGCCGCAGCCTGGCCCTCCTGGCCCGCCAGTACTTCTACTTCGGCCGTGTCAAGGGCACCTGGTGGGCCCGCGGCGACCGGCCCACGCTCCGCCAGGCCGCCCTGCTGGCCGCCCCCCTGGTCGCCGGCGGGCTGGCCGCCCTTGCGTACCGCAAGGCGGGCCCGGCCACCTTGCTGGCCGTGCCCGGAGCATTGCTGGCCGTCGAGGCCGCCGGTTCGGACGAGCCCGCGCCCCTCACCCATCACGCCCTGGCCGCCGCCACCATCGCCCTGACGAACGGCTCCTGGTGGGCCGGCACCGTCGTCGGCTTCGTGGGCGACAAGGCCGGCCTGAGGCACCAGCATGGGTGAACCCGCCCCCCGGCTGTCCGACCTTCCGGGTGCCCGTGGCCCGGCCGTGACAGTGGTCGTGCCGACGTACAACCGGGCCCCGTCACTGGCCCGCCTCCTGGCTGCCCTGGCCGACTGCGAGCCACCCCCCGGGGGCTTCGAGGTAATCGTCGTCGACGACGGGTCGGACGACGGCGGGGCGACCCAGGAGGCGGTGACGACAGCGGCCAGCGGTGCTCGCTACGTTCGCCAGACCAACGCGGGGCCGGCAGCGGCCCGCAACCAGGGATGGCGGCTGGCCCGCGGCCCGATCGTGGCCTTCACCGACGACGACACGCTCCCCGACCGCCAGTGGCTCGTCGACCTCGTGGCGGAGATGGACCACCGTCCCGACCTGGCCGCGGTCGGAGGCGACATCCAACCTTTGAAGTCCGGCTTCCTGGCCGACTTCGTCCAGTTGGAGCGCCTGGTCGGGCACGGTTCGGACGAGCGGGGCGTGCGCTTCCTGGTGACCGCCAACGCCGCTTATCGCACCGACCGCCTCCGCGAGGTGGACGGCTTCGACGAGGGCTTCCCAATGGCCTCGGGCGAGGACACGGACCTCAGCTTCCGCCTGCGCCGGGCGGGCCACGTGCTGGGTGTCACCTCCCGAGCCACGGTCCTTCACGACCACCGCACGTCCGTGCGCGCCCTCATGCGTACGTACCACCGACACGGCATCTCCCGCCAGCGTCTCGCCGCCCTGCACCCCGACCTCGGCGTCGGTGCGTCCACCCGGTCGATGCTCGGTCCTGCCTACTGGGCCCGCCGCTACCGGTACTACCGCACGGGCGGCTGCTCGCCCCCCCAAGCTGTCGCCTTCTGCGGTCTGCGCCTGGCCGGCCTCGCCTGCTACGCGGCTGGGATCGCCAAGGCCGGTCGGCGGCAGCCGGGCGTCAGTGGCCTCCGCCGTCGTCGTCGTTCTCCATAGAAGCAAGCTCCGAGAACAGGGGGTCGGTCGCCAGGAGCTCCTCGTAGCGTCCTATGCCGTGAACCCGGCCTCCGGCCAGGTGGACAACGCGGTCGGCCGACCGGATGGCCGAGTGGCGGTGGCTCACGATGACCATCGTCACGTCGCCCCGCAACGCCTCCAGGGTTCTGAGGATCCGGCGCTCGGTGGCCGCGTCGAGCGATGACGTGGCTTCGTCGAGCACCAACAGGGACGGGCGGTCGTACAGCGCCCGGGCCAGCCCGAGCCGCTGGCGCTGGCCCCCGGACATGCGCGCCCCGTCCTCGCCGAGCTCGCCGAGCAGGCCACCCGGCAGGCCGGCCACGAACTCGTCCAATTGGGCGGCGGCCAAGGCGGCCCGGACTCGGTCGTCGTCGATGTCCTGCGGTGGGCAGCCGAAAGCGACGTTCTCCCGGACGCTGGCGTCGAGGACGGCCACTGACTGGGGGACATAGCCGAGCCGCTGCTGCCACGAGAGGCGACAATCGGCCAGCGCGCGACCATTGACCGTCACCTCCCCACCCGAGGGGTCGAGCAGGCCGAGCACGAGGCCGATCAAGGTCGACTTGCCCGCCCCTGACCCGCCCACCACCCCGATCGTCTCGCCCGCCTCGACGGTCAAGTCGACACCGGCCAGCACGGGCTCACGGCCCGGGTAGGAGAAGTCGACCTCGCCCAGGACCAGCTGGCGGAAGGGCTCGTCGCCGTCCAGCGGGTCGCGATCGGGGCGGTCCACCTCCTCGGGGTTCGGGGTGGCGGCCAGGTCGGCCTCGATAACCTCGAGGTTCGGAATAGCCACGCGCGCCTTGCCTTCGGCGTTGAGGGACCGGTTGAGCGAGGGCAGTAGGCGGAGGCCGGCAGCGACGAACAGGCCGACGACGGCCAGGGCCGTGGTCGTCGTCCGCAGTTGGAAGGCCACGGCGCTCACGACTGCCGCCCCCCCGATGAGGCCGATCTCGAGGTAGTAGCGCGGAAGCTGGTCGGTGAGCGCAATCAGCCTCATCCGGCTGGCCGCCAACTCCCGGTTACGGAGGATGGCGTCGCCGATGGCATCCGCCCGGCCGCTGATCTTTACCTCCCGTACCGATGCCAGCGCCTGCTGGACCCGCTGGATGGCGTGGCGGCTCTCCTGCACCAACGCCGCGCTGGAGGCGGAAACCCTCTGGGACGTCAGGCGGCGATAGGCCCAGATCAGGACCGCGAACCAGATGCCCCCGGCCAGGGCCTCGATCGGAGCGACGACGGCCAGCACCACCCCCACTGCGATCAGGACCACCCGGTCCCCGATCGCCGGGATGGCCGTGGCCAACCCCTCCTGGAACACCCTACGAAGGGACTCGTGCAGCGTTCGCTGGAGTTCGGCGCTGTTGCGGCCGAGGTGGAAAGTCAGGGGCGCGGCCAGGTAGCCCCGGACCAAACGGTCGGCCACCGCCGTCTCGCTCTCCAGCGCGACCCTGATGTTGGACCGCAACAGCACAACCGCGAGGATGCCCTTGCCCACGAACACCACGACCACCGACGAGGCGAGGATGAGCGCCAACCTGCCGGTGTCCTGCGTCCCCAGCCACTCGGACAGCCAGCGGGCGGGGCCGGAGAGCTCGTCACCGGGTCGGGCGATGCCCAGTTGCACGAGGGGGAACACGAGGGCGACACCACAGGCGTCCAGGAGGGCCAGCAGAACGGCCCCGGCCGCGATGAGGCGCGCCCGGCGTCGCTGGGGGGCTGGCAATACCGGCCAAAGGCGGCGGAGGAAGCGGATCATCGGCGGTTGGCCAGGCGTGCCGCCTGTTGGCGGGCGCGCCATCCGGCGGCGGCCAGCACCCGCGCCAACGACCGGCTCTCGGTGACCACGCCGGCTAGTGCCTCGGCCGCCAACTCGTCGTCACGGCCACGTGTGTCCCCGAACAGCTCCGGGGCCCACCGGCGACGGCCTTCGGCGCACGGATCGTCCCGGTAGGCCCGGGCGGCCAGAGCAGGCAGCCCGGCAGGGTCAGCGCAGAGGTCTGCCACTTCCGTGACCGCCGCGTGGGCACGGTCGCGGTCACCCGGCTGGGCGAGCACGACCACCGGGCGGTCGGCAAGGAGAGCCTCGGTGAACCCGCCGCTGGGCAGGTCGGCGACCACTACGTCGGCGGCCGCCAGCAGGTCGACCAGTGACGACGAGGCAGGCACGGCGATCACCTGGGGAGGTAGGCCGGAGAGGCGGCCGCTCTCGAACCTGGCCGAGTTGTGGTGGGGCTTCATGACCACCTCGAACGTCTCGGCCAGGGAGGCGAGTGCCGGCGCGTTGGAGAGCGACGAACGATGAGCCCAGGTAGGCAGCCACGCCAGGACCGGCCGGCCCGAACGCCCGACACCGAGTGCGTCCCGGGCGCGTTCGCGACTCACCTCGCCACGACGGAACGCGGCCCACTTGGGGAAGCCCACCACCGCCGTCCTCACACCGGGGGCAGCCAGGGCGATCTCCGCGGCCGAGAAGGGCCCGTGCACCAGCACCAAGTCGAAGCCACGATTGACAACTCCGTGACCGTAGGCACCATTGACGAGACCTACGCCGTACATCATCCGGGCCCGCGCCCCCGAGTAACCCCGCACCCATGAACTGCCTTGCGTCGTTCCCCCCGAAGCCCTTAGCCGGCGGCGGCGAAGCGGTTCCTCGCCAACCTTAGTCAGCTCAGCAAGCACCGCCTGCTCGGTCGCGGCGTCGACGAGCCTGACGAGCCGCTCTGTCTTCACGTCTAGCCATCCCCTCGCCGGGTCAGGGGCGGAACCCCAGGCAACATTGCGGCCGGGCGGCTCGAGGACGAAACGGGCGTCTACCCCCCGGGCCCGCAGCGGGCCCAGAACGGGGGCCCACACCGGTACCTCGTGGGGGGAGTACAGGTAGATGTCGAGCTGTGGCGTCATGTTCGTACCGGCGGCACGCTCAACTTCTGGGACCGTCCGTCCGACAATACTGCCGTGATGGCGAACGTACCGGGAGACGGCCGAGAAGCGGCACGTACCCGGACCCGGGTCCTGGGGGCCGCCCGACCGCTCGACTACTCGGCCACCCAGGCCTTCTTCGACGAGAGGGCGGCAAGGGCGGCGACCCAGGAGCCGCTCACCGCCGTGCTCTACCAGGATGCCAACCCCGACCTGGCCCGCCAGCGCGACGAAGTCGAACGGGCGCTGGTCCTCGGCTGGCTGCCCACCGGGAAGTCGTTCCGGGCTCTCGACATCGGGTGCGGCATCGCCAGATGGGGCCACCACCTGGCCAGCCGGGCGTCCGCCTACCAGGGCGTCGACTTCAGCCCCGGCCTGGTCGAGCTCGCCCGCGCCTCTCTGGGCCCGGTGTACCCGCCCGGGAGCTTCGCCGTGGACGTGCTGGCGGCCACCGACCTGGCCGCTGATCGCCTGACGATCCCCCCTCCGTTCGACCTCGTGGTGCAGGCCGGGCTGCTCGTCTACCTGAACGACGAGGATGTCGGAAGGGTGATCGCCGCCCTCCCGGCCCTTCTGGCGGACGAGGCCACCATCTACCTTCGTGAGCCGGTGGCAACCGGCGACCGGCTCACGCTCGACCGCCACTGGTCTGACGAGCTGAAGCAGGAATACAGCGCGGCCTACCGGCCGGTGGACTTCTACCGTGAGGTCATCGAACGCACCCTCGTCCCCACCGGCTTCAGGGTGACCCGTTCCCAGGGTCTCGACCCCGGCTTGGCCAACCGGGCCGAGACGAGCCAACACTTCTTCCTGCTGGAGCGCTGAGGGTGGCGACCGCCTTCTGCATCGACCTCGACGGCACGCTGGTTTCCACACCTCTGGTCCCTCTGGTGGCGTCCGCCTCGGACATCGCCGAGGAGATCGAGGTCCTGACCGCGGCCACCGAGCAGGGCGCGATCCCCTTCGCCCGGTCCCTGCGGTTGCGGTGCCGCCTCCTGCGTGACGTGCCCCTGAGCGAGGCCCGCCGCCGGGTGGGCTACGCAGCGGTCAACGAGGACATGCTGGCCTTCGTCCGTCTACGGCACGACCGGTGCTTCGTGCTGACGGGCGCGCCGGACTGCTGGGTCGCGCCGCTGGCCGAGCGGTTCGGTTGCGAGATCATCAGCTCACGGGCGCGGACCGAAGGGGACCACTTGGTAGACCTCGAGATGGCTCTCGACAAGGGGGACGCGGTGAGAGGGCTACGAGCCAGGTTCGAGACGATCGTGGCCGTGGGATCGAGCGTCAACGACTTGCCGATGTTCGAGGCCGCGGATGTCCGCGTCGCCTACGGCTTCGACCTGGCTCCGGGCATCCGCGAGACAGCCGACTACTGGACCACGAGCGGGAGGGCGCTGTGCCGGCTGTTGACACCGTTGTGATCGGCGCCGCAGGCACGGGCTCCCGCCTCGGAGTGGGCATCCCGAAGTGCCTGGTGGCCGTCGACGGGCGCTCGATCATCGACCACCAGCTCGATCTGCTGGCCGAGGTGGAGGACCTGCGGGTGGTCGTCGGCTACCGCGAGGAACAAGTGGTGCGTCACGTGAGCAGCCGCCGCCCCGACGCCATCTTCGTGCGTAACCCCGACTACTCCCGCACGACGACGCTCGACAGCACCTTACGAGCCGTTCGCCACATCGGAGACCGGCCCTTCCTGGCCCTGGACGGCGACTTACTGATCGAGCCGTCGAGCTTCCACGCTTTCATGGAGCGCTGTGAGGCCACCGGCCCACCTCTTCTCGGCATCTGCCGATCAGGCACTGACGAGGCCGTGTTCGTGACTCGCGGCAGCACAGGGGAGATCACCGGGTTCCGCCGTTCAGTGGCCACGGACTACGAATGGTGCGGGCCCGCCTTCGTCCGGCCGGAGCACCTGCGCGATGCCGATGGCTACGTGTACCAGGCCCTGGAGCGGTTCCTTCCGTTGCCAGCATTCGAGGTGGTGGCCCGCGAGGTCGACACCCAGTCCGACCTGGAGCGGGCGAGGTCGGCCCTGGGGGATTGGCCCTCGTCCTGACTGCTACCCGCCAGGCCCCCGGACGCGGCCGCGGCGGCGGCGGATGGCGGTGGCGGTGCGGGCGGTGTCACGCCAGGAGCCGAGGTAGCGGCGCAGGCCGGAGAGGCCGCCGGCACCGACCTCCTCGCCGATGAGGGCGGCTTCTCCGAGGAGCCAGCCGGTTAGGTCGGTGCGGCCGGCGTACTTCCAGACGGTGACCCGGTAGTTGGCCATGGACTGGCGCCGTTCGGGGCTGGTGGGCAGGACCTCGGTGCCGACCGCCCGGCCCACGATCAGGTTGGGGACGTAGCGCACGACGAGCCCCCGCTCCTGCGCCCACCAGAACAGGTCGAGGTCGTCGGCCGTCAGGTAGGCCGGGTCGAACAGGCCTTCCACCTCGGCCACCCGGCGGTCGAGGACGTGACGGCGCACGATGACGCACGCCGCGTTGCCCGCGGGCACGACCTCGGCGTCGCCCCGGAACGGGGTCTCGATGGTCACCAGGCGGTGGGTGCGGCTGCGGCGGGTCGCGCCCGTGGCCGTCTGGCCGCTCTCGCCCTCGCGTACCGCGGGGGCGAGGAAGTCCCAGGTGCCGGCGGCCTCCTGACGCAGCCTGCGCAGGAACCGCTGGTGGAACGACACCTCGGGGGCGGCCACGACGACGATGCTGCCCGTGGTGCGGGCCACGCCCGCGTTGGCCGCCGCGCTGTAGCCGGTCCCCTCGGCCACGGCGACCAGGACCGGGGCCAGCGAGGTCCCCGCCGTCAGGTCGATGAGCTGCTTGGCCGCGGCCTGGCCGGCGGCCCCCACGGCCACCACGATGACCTCCATGGCCGGCTCCCCGCCCGTACGCTGGGCCGCCTCCAACCCCGTCCCAACCCGGGTGGCGTCCTCCATGTCGCCGAAGGTGACCGTGACGATGCTGATGTCCGCCGCCATGGGCTACACGATCTCCAGCATCCGTTCGAGGGCGACCCGGGCCCAGGCGGCCGTCTCGGGGTCGACCGTGATGCGGTTGACGACCGTGCCGGCCACCAAGTTGTCGAGGCACCAGGCCAGGTGGGCGGCGTCGATGCGGAACATGGTCGAGCACGGGCATACCAGCGGGTCGAGGGACACCACCGTGCGGTCGGGGTGCTCGGCCGCCAGCCGCTGCACGAGGTGGACCTCGGTCCCCACGCCGATCACCGTACCGGCCGGCGCGGCCTCCACCGCCCTGATGATGAAGTCGGTGGAGCCGACCTGGTCGGCCCGCTCGACCACCTCGTGGGAGCACTCGGGATGGACGATCACCAGGCCGTCGGGGTGCTCGGACCGGAAAGCCTCCACGTGCGCCACCTGGAACCGCTGGTGCACCGAGCAGTGCCCTTTCCAGAGCAGGAAGGTCGATGCCTTCACGTCGGCGTCCTCCAGGCCGCCGAGGTCGCGCCTGGGGTCCCATACGGCCATCTCCCCCGCACCGAAGCCGAGCTGGTAGGCGGTGTTGCGGCCCAGGTGCTGGTCGGGGAAGAACAGGAGCTTGTCGCCCCGCGCCAGGGCCCAGGAGATCACCGCCCGGGCGTTGGACGAAGTGCACACCGCGCCCCCCTGGCGACCGACGAACGCCTTGAGGGCGGCCGAGGAGTTCATGTAGGTGATGGGCACGACCCGCTCGACGTCGGTCACCGCCGCCAGCTCGTCCCAGGCCGTCTCGACCGAGTCGAGGTCGGCCATGTCGGCCATCGAGCAGCCGGCGTTGAGGTCGGGCAGCACCACCACCTGGTGTTCGGCGGTGAGGATGTCGGCGGATTCCGCCATGAAGTGCACGCCGCAGAACACGATGTACTCGGCGGAGTGGTTGCCGGCCGCCAGCCGGGACAGCCCGAACGAGTCACCCCGGGCGTCGGCCCAGCGCATCACCTCCTCGCGCTGGTAGTGGTGGCCGAGGATCAGCAGCCGGTCGCCGAGGGCCGACTTGGCCGCCGCGATCGCGGCCTCAAGCTTCTCGGGAGTCGCGTGGGTGTAGTGGTCAGGGAGCGCCGCCTGGATTCGGAACATACGAGTGTCCCCTTTGCCTGAAGCTCCGATTCTCGGCCGGCGGGGACAGCCTGGTCGCCCACCGCGGGGTTGTCGGCCTCGGAAGCAGATTGTGACCGGGATACCAGGCCCGGCGTTGATCACAACCCTACCGCGACCCCGGATCTTCCTGCTTGGTGATCTCGTCCCGGACGGCTTCCAGGACCGACAGGTGGAACAAGTCCTTTGGTCGGCCGGCGGCCGCTTTCATGCGCATTAGGTCACCGAGGGAGACGACCCTCACGACCAGCCCCTCGCCGAGGTCAAAGTTCGAAGCCGAGCGATCAAGGTCCTGGTAGCCCCCCGAACCGCTCGGGGTGCCGAGGACGTCGATGTCCCCAGCCTCGGAGCTGAACGTGAACGAGTCCCCGGCGGCCAGCGTCCGGGCGTCAAGGATGAAGGGCAGGTCCTCCTCGACCCCGGCGACCCGGACCTTGGCACCGAGCTCGACCAGCGCCTGAGCCAGGCTTTCGAGGTTGCCGGGGGAACGGTCGTAGCAGATGTCGACGTCGTTGGTCACGAGGGGCGCACCGATCAGCCCGGCCGCGTAACCGCCGATCACCACGTACCTCACCTCGTGGCGGTTGAACGTGCGGAAAGCCCTCTCGGGGTCGAACAGGGGCTTCAACTCACCTTGCGGGCCTGCTGGAGGCGGTCGAGGAAGCGACCGTAGGCGACGAGGCCCTTGGACCGGTCGGCCGGCGAGAGGGCCAACCAGCTACGCACCTGGCCCCGGTTCACACCGTTGTCGTCGCGTTCTTCGAGCTGCAGTTCGTGGCCGCACGCCTTGAGGAGGCGGACCAGCGTGTCGTAGCGGGGGACCTGGCGGCCCCTCTCGATGCGGGCGATGGCCGGCTGGGGCACGCCGCTGCGGGCGGCCAGCTCGCGCTGGGTGAGCCCCGCTGCCCGCCGGGCCTGGTTGAGGTACGTCGCCGCGTCCACCAGGGCGCAAGATACCAGAAACGTCATCGGTAGAATGGGGAGCGATGCTGCAGCGTCCGCCGGCCGGGACCATCCCCGACGCCCCCGGCTCCTACCAGTTCCGAGACGGCGAGGGCCGGGTCATCTACGTGGGCAAGGCCAAGTCCTTGCGCAGCCGGCTGTCGAACTACTTCGCCAACCCGGCCACGCTCGCCCCCCGCACCGCCCAGATGGTGGCCGCCGCCGAGACGGTGGAGTGGATCCAGGTGCGCAACGACGTCGAGGCCCTCATGCTCGAGTACAGCCTGATCAAACAGCACCGGCCCCGGTTCAACATCCGCCTGCGCGACGACAAGAGCTACCCGTTCCTGGCCCTGACCATGAGCGAGCAGTGGCCCCGGGCCATGGTCGTGCGGGGGGCCAAGCGCAAGGGCAACCGCTACTTCGGGCCCTACGGGCACGCCTACGCCATCCGCAAGACCCTCGACCTGCTGCGGCGCACGTTCCCCATCCGGGCCTGCTCCCCCGCCAAGTTCAACACCCACCACCGCCTGGGGCGCCCCTGCCTGGAGTTCCACATCGAGAAGTGCGCGGGGCCGTGCGTGGGCGAGATCACCAAGGAGGACTACGACCGCCTCGTCGAGGAGCTGATCGACTTCCTCGACGGGGATACCCAGCCCGTCGTCAAGCGGCTGGAGACCGAGATGCGCGAGGCCGCCGACCTCCAGGAGTTCGAGCGGGCCGCCCGGCTGCGAGACCGCCTGGCCAACGTCCGCAAGGTGATCGAGAAGCAGGACATGGTCACCGAGCGGCCCGAGGACCTCGACGTGGTCGGGATCGCCGACGACGACCTGGAGGCGTCGGTCCAGGTCTTCTACGTGCGCCGGGGCCGCATGGTGGGGCGCAAGGGCTTCGTGCTCGACAAGGTGCAGGACGTGACGCCCGCCCAGCTCGTGGGCCACGTCCTGGAGGGCCTCTACGCCGAGCCGGAGGTGGCCGGTGTCCCCCACGAGGTGCTGGTGCCCGTCGAGCCCGAGGACCCCGACCTCTACGTGCGCTGGCTGAGCGAACAGCGAGGCACGAAGGTGGTGGTCAGGGTGCCCCAGCGGGGAGACAAGCGGTCCCTGCTGGCCACCGTCACCCAGAACGCCCAAGAGGAGTTCGTCCGCCACCGGCTCAAGCGCTCGTCGGACCACAACGCCCGGGCCAAGGCTCTCAACGCCCTCCAGGAGGCCCTGGAGCTGCCCACTGCCCCGCTGCGGATCGAGTGCTTCGACATGAGCCACGTCCAGGGCAGCGACTACGTGGGGTCGATGGTCGTCATGGAGGACGGCCTGCCCAAGAAGGCCGACTACCGGCGGTTCAAGATCCGCGAGGCGTCGGTCAACGACGACCTGGCGGCCATGGAGGAGGTGCTCACCCGCCGCCTGTCCAGGCTCGTCGAGGAGCGCAACCAGCCCGTGGCCGAGCGTTCCCGGCGCTTCTCCTACACCCCCAACCTCATGCTGGTCGACGGCGGCCACCTCCAGCTCGACGTGGCCGTGAAGGTCGTCGAGCAGATGGGCCTGGAGGACGAGATCGCCCTGGCCAGCCTGGCCAAGCGCTTCGAGGAGGTCTACCTGCCGGGCCAGACCGACCCCGTCCGCATCCCCCGGCAGTCCGAGGCCCTCTACCTGCTCCAGAGGGCGCGCGACGAGGCCCATCGCTTCGCCGTCTCCTACCACCGCGAGCTGCGGGGCAAGCGCATGACCCGTAGTGCCCTCGACGGCGTCCCCGGCCTAGGGCCGGCCCGCAAGGCCCGCCTCGTCAAGGAGCTGGGAGGCGTCAACGCCGTGAAGGGGGCTGCCCTCGACGACCTGATGGCCCTGCCTTGGCTGCCCGAGACGGTGGCCCGGGCCGTCCACCAGTCGCTCCATGGCTGACGCCGACCCCTGGGAGTCCAACGCCCGGTGGTGGCAGGACGGCTTCACCGAAGGAGCCGACGCCGAGTACGCCGAGCAGATCCTGCCCATGGCCGCCGAGCACCTGGCGGGGGCCGTCAGCGTGCTCGACGTGGGCACGGGGGAGGGACAGGTAGCCCGCCTGGCGTGCGGCCCGGGCGTCGGTTCCCGCCGAGTGGTCGGCGTGGACCCGACGTGGGCCCAGCTCACCGTCGCCCGGGAGCGGGGCGGGGGGCCGTCCTTCGGGCGGGCGCAAGCCGCTTCCCTGCCGTTCGCGACGGGTTCGTTCGACGCCGTGGTGGCCTGCCTGGTGTTCGAGCACATCGACGACGTGGACGGGGCCCTGGCCGAGGTCGGGCGGGTCTTGAGGGCCGGGGGCCGCTTCCTGTTCTTCCTCAACCACCCGCTGCTGCAGACCCCGGGCTCGGGTTGGATCGACGACCACATCCTCGACGAGCAGTACTGGCGGATCGGGCCCTACCTCCTCGAGGACAAGACGCTGGAGGAGGTCGAGAAGGACGTGTTCATCCCCTTCGTCCACCGGCCCCTGTCCCGCTACGTGAACGCCATGGCGGGCGCAGGTCTCTACCTGAGGCGCATGGACGAACCGGCCCCGCCCCCCGGCTTCCTGGCCCGGGCCACCGAGTACCGAGAGGCCGCGACCGTCCCGCGCCTGCTCTTCCTCCTGGCCGAGAAGGCGCCACCCCACCGCTGATGTCATAGCCCCTTGTTATACTGAGCGCATGCTCTTCCCCCGTACCGTCCCACCGACAAAGGGGAACCCATGGGGCACGACCAAGACCGGCGCGACCTCCACGCCGCGCTCGAGCACTCGATCGGTCCGCGACCGGCAACCATCCTGATGAACCTCCTGCCTCCCGTCGGCTACGCCGACCTCGCCCGCCGGTCGGACGTCGACGGGCTGGGGATGGCCCTGCGCGGCGAGATGGCCGACCTGGGGGCGGCCCTGCGCGGCGAGATGGCCGACCTGGGGGCGGCCCTGCGCGGCGAGATGGCCGACCTGCGCGTCGAGACTGCCGACCTGCGGACGGAGATGCGTTCGGGCTTCGGTGACATCCGCATCGAGATGCAGCGCCAGTTCGTAAGGTTCGTCTACACCAACCTGGCGCTGATGATCGCGGTGGCCGGCCTCGTGCTGGCGGCAGTCACCATCGGGAGATCGTGAGCGAGTTCCTGATCATCACCGGGCTGTCGGGCGCCGGCCGGTCCCAGGCGGCCGACACGTTCGAAGACCTCGGGTGGTTCGTCATCGACAACCTCCCCCCCGCCCTCATCGGCAAGGTGGCCGAGCTGGTCGAGTCACCCGGGTCGACCACCGAGCGGGTGGCCCTGGTCGTGGGCACCGGGCAGTACCTCGACGAGCTGAGCCCGGCCCTCGACCAGCTCCGGCGCTCGGCCCGCGAGCTGCAGGTGCTGTTCCTCGACGCCTCCGACGAAGCCCTGGTACGCCGCTACGAGAACACTCGCCGCCGCCACCCCTTCGGCGACAGTGAGCGCCTCCTCGAGGGCATCCAGAGGGAGCGGGCCGCGCTGGAGGGCGTGAAGTCGGAGGCCGACGTGGTCATCGACACGACCGAGCTCAACGTCCACCAGCTCCGTGACCGGGTTCTCGAGCTGTTCGCCCGCGACGGGCCCACGGGTATGCGCACGAGCGTCATCTCCTTCGGCTACAAGCATGGGCTGCCCCTCGACGTCGACCTGGTGTTCGACTGCCGGTTCCTGCCCAACCCCCACTGGGTCGACGACCTGCGCCCCCACACGGGGCTCCACCCGGCCGTGCGCAGCTACGTGCTCGACCAGTCCGATACCAAGGAGTTCCTGGCCCACCTCGACGAGCTCTTGGAGCTGCTCCTCCCGGCCTACGTGCGCGAAGGAAAGGCCTACCTGTCGATCGCCGTGGGGTGCACCGGGGGCAACCACCGCTCGGTCGTCATCGCCGAGGAGCTGGGCCACATCCTGGCCCGCCACGGCTACCCGCCCACGGTCTCCCACCGCGACATCGACACCCGCGAACCCGGGCGCTGAGCGCTACGCCCTTGCACATCCGGTCGGCGGCGGGTCACGGTTAGGGGCGTGGCAGGAGCAGGGCCCAGGGTCGTGGCGCTGGGGGGCGGGCACGGTCTGGCCGCCACCCTGGCGGCGGCGCGGCGCTACGCCGGCGACTTGGCGGCCATCGTGTCGGTGGCCGACGACGGCGGGTCGAGCGGGCGCCTTCGCCAGGCCTTCGGGATCCCCGCCCCCGGCGACCTGCGCCGCTGCCTGGTGGCCCTGGCTGACCCCTCGTCGCCGTGGGCGACCGCTTTCGAGCACCGCTTCGACGGCGGGGGCCTGGAAGGGCACGCCTTCGGCAACCTGGTAATCGCCGGCCTGGCCCAGGCCACCGGCGACTTCGAGCTCGCCCTCCTCGAGGCCGGCAAGGCCCTGGGGGCGGCGGGGCGGGTGATCCCCGCCACCCGGGAGCCGGTCACCCTCAAGGGCGAGGTACGGGCGGTCGACGGCAACGGGGGCCGGTCGGTCGAGGGCCAGGTCGCCCTCCAGGAGGCAGGGCGCATCGCCGCCCTGTCCCTGGTGCCCAGTGACCCCGAGCCTCCCCGGGCCGCCCTCGACGCCCTGGCCGCCGCCGACCAGGTCGTCATCGGTCCGGGCTCGTTGTTCACCAGCGTGCTCGCGGTTGTCGCTGTCCCTGCCATCCGCCGCGCCCTGGCGGCCACGCCCGGCTACAAGGTCTACGTCTGCAACCTACGCCCGCAGTTGCCCGAGACGGCGGGCTACGACGTGGCTGCCCACGTCGACGCCTTGGCCGCCCACGGGCTCGAAGTCGACGTCGTCCTGTGCCATCGCGGGGCTCTACCGAAGGGGGCCACCGCCGTCCCGTGCGTCGAAATGGACGTCGCCAACGACGAGGGAACGGCCCATGACCCGGTCCGGCTGGCGGGGGCCCTCTCCGATCTGGTCGGATAGGGACAAGCGCGGGGAAAGGTGGGCACTTCCCGGGCGTGAGACCAAACGACAAGGGAGGAAACGGCATGGCTGTGCGTGTTGGTATCAACGGCTTCGGGCGGATCGGGCGCAACTTCTTCCGGGCCGTGCGCAAGCGCGGGGCAGATGTGGACATCGTGGCGGTCAACGACCTCACCTCCCCGGCCACGCTCGCTCACCTCCTGAAGTACGACTCGGTCATGGGTCGTCTCGACGGGAACGTGACCGTCACCGACGACGGGATCCAGGTCGACGACGACTCGTTCAAGGTCACGGCCGAGCGCGACCCCAAGGCCCTGCCGTGGGGCGAGCTCGGGGTCGATGTGGTCATCGAGTCGACAGGCTTCTTCACCGATCGCGACAAGGCGGCCGCCCACCTCGACGCCGGCGCTCCCCGGGTCATCATCTCCGCGCCGGCCAACGGGGCCGACGCCACCTTCGTGGTGGGCGTGAACGACGACACGTTCGACCCGAGCCAGCACGCCATCGTCTCCAACGCATCGTGCACCACCAACTGCTTCGTGCCCATGGTCAAGGTCCTCGACGAGGCGTTCGGCGTGCAGAAGGGCCTCATGACGACGGTTCACGCCATGACCAACGACCAGAACCTGCTCGACCTCCAGCACAAGGACCTGCGCCGGGGCCGGTCGGCGGCCATCAACATCGTCCCTTCGTCCACCGGTGCGGCCCGGGCCACGGGCCTCGTCCTGGCGTCGATGAAGGGACGCCTCGACGGGAGCGCCCTGCGGGTACCCGTGCCCGACGGCTCCATCACCGACTTCACCGCCGTCCTCGACCGGGAGGTCACCGTCGAGGAGGTCAACGAGGCCTTCCGCAAGGCGGCGTCCGAGGGTCGGCTCAAGGGCATCCTCGAGTACGCCACCGACCCCATCGTCTCCACCGACATCGTGGGCTCGCCGGCCTCGTGCGTGTTCGACTCCGAGCTGACCATGACCATGGGCAACCTCGTGAAGATCTGCGGCTGGTACGACAACGAGTGGGGCTACAGCAACCGGCTCGTAGACCTGGTGCTCATCGTCGGCGGCGCCAACCAGAAGTGAGGGTCCCCCAGCTCGAAGACCTGCCCGACCCCTCGGGCCAGCGGGTCCTGCTACGGGTCGACTTCAACGTCCCAATCACCGACGGGAAGATCGACGACGACCTGCGCATCCGCGCCGCCCTGCCGACGATCGAATGGCTCGTCGGCCGGGGGGCGAAGGTGGACGCCTGCAGCCACCTGGGCCGCCCCAAGGGCACCCCTGACGAGCGCTACTCGATGGCCCCGGTGCGAGAACGGCTGGCCGAGCTGGCGCCCGAGGTCAACCTGCTGGAGAACCTGCGCTTCGACCCGGGCGAGGAAAGCAACGACCCCGAGTTCGTGGCCCGGCTGGTCGAGGGCCACGACCTCTACGTCAACGACGCCTTCGGGGCGTCGCACCGCTCGCACGCCTCGGTCGTGGGCCCGCCCCAGACCCTGCCCAGCGCCGCCGGCCGCCTCCTGGCCCGGGAGGTCGAGGTGCTCGGGGGCCTGCTGGGGGCGCCGGCCCGGCCGTTCGTGGCCATCTTGGGCGGGGCCAAGGTGAGCGACAAGCTGGGTGTCATCAACGCCCTGCTCGACAAGGTCGACACGCTGGTCATCGGCGGGGGTATGGCCTTCACGTTCCTGGCCGCCCAGGGCCACGAGATCGGGGCCTCGCTCCTGCAGGCCGACCAGGTCGACGCCTGCCGCCAGCTACTGGCCTCGGGCCGGCGGATCCTGATCCCCTCCGACGTGGTCGCCCTGGGCCCCGACGGCGAGGTCGAGACGGTCGGCACCGACATGCCGGCCGGGTGGAAGGGCCTCGACATCGGCCCCGAGACGGCGGCCGCCTTCTGCGCGGAGATCTCGGCGGCCGGGACGGTCCTGTGGAACGGCCCCATGGGCGTCTTCGAGGACCCCCGGTTCGCGGCCGGGACCCGCGCCCTGGCCGAGGCCGTGGCCGACGCCCCCGGCTTCACGGTCGTGGGTGGGGGCGACAGCGCAGCCGCCATGGCCAAGTTCGGCCTCGACGCCAAGGTCGACCACGTTTCCACCGGCGGCGGGGCGTCGCTGGAGCTGATCGAAAAGGGTGACCTGCCCGGCCTGGCCGCCCTCCGCCGAAGCTTCGAGCCGCCGGGCGGGGGGGACTGAAAGTGCGCAAGCCACTCATCAGCGGCAACTGGAAGATGAACTACAACCACCTGGACGCCCTCCAGGTGGTGCAGAAGCTCTCCCACTGGCTGACCAAGGACGACTACGAGGCGGTCGACGTGTCCGTGCACCCGCCGTTCACGGCCCTGCGGACCGTCCAGACGACCCTCGAGGCCGACCGCGTCCCCATCGCCTTGGGCGCCCAGAACTGCTACTGGGAGGAGAAAGGGGCCTTCACCGGGGAGATCAGCCCGGCCATGCTGGCCAAGCTCAACGTGTCCTACGTCATCGTGGGCCACTCCGAGCGCCGGGAGTTGCTGCACGAGACCGACGAGGACGTCCGCCGCAAGCTGGAGGCCGTCTACGAGCACGGCATGACACCGATCGTGTGCGTGGGCGAGACCCTCGACGAGCGGGAGTCGGGCCAGACCGAGGCCAAGGTGACGGGCCAGGTGAAGGCGGCCGTGACCGGCCTGGCGGCCGAGCGGGTGGAAACGCTGGTGATCGCCTACGAGCCCATCTGGGCCATCGGCACAGGGCGAACGGCTACGCCCGACGACGCCCAGGCCACCATCGGGCTGATCCGGGCGACCGTGCGGGGGCTGCACGGGGACGGTCCGGCCGACGCCGTTCGCATCCAGTACGGCGGGTCGGTGAAGTCGTCCAACATCGCCGAGATCATGGACGCCCCCGACATCGACGGCGCTCTGGTCGGAGGGGCCAGCCTCGATCCCGAGGAGTTCGCCCGCATCGTGCAGTACCGGTTCCCGGGCTGATCGACCCGAGAGCCCGATGCACCCTCTGGTAACCTCGCGCCCATGCTGACGCCACTCATCGTGGTCATCCACGTGCTCGTGTCGCTCGGCCTGATCCTGCTCGTCCTGCTCCACAGCGGGCGGGGGGGCGGGCTGTCCGACATGTTCGGCGGGGGCATGGGAGCGGCCGCCGGGTCGACGGTCGTCGAGCGCAACCTCGACCGCATCACCGTCGCCAACCTGGTGATCTTCGCCTTCACCACCGTGGTCCTGGCCCTGCGCCTCCAGTAGCACTCCGGCGCTGACTAAGGAGGTCCCGGCCGTGCGTGGTCAGGGTCGGACGGCGGCATTGCTCGTCGGCGCCGTACTCTGGGCGACGGCGTGCTCGACCGGCCCGGTGGCCAGGCCCGGGTCATCTGCGTCAGAGCCGGTTCCCGGCGGGCACCTGGTCGACTACCAGAACTTCTCGGCCGGCGACGTCACCCACATCGACCCCGCGCTGGCCGAAGTCCTCGAAGGCATGCAGCCCGCCATGCTCATCTTCGACGGGCTCACCGACTACGACTACCGCACAGGCGAGCTCAAGGCCGCGGTGGCCGAGTCGTGGGCCTCGAACGACGACGCCACGGTGTGGACCTTCACCCTGCGCCGGGGTGTGACCTTCTCCAACGGCGACCCGGTCCTACCCAGCGACTTCAAGTTCGCCTGGGAGCGGGCCGCCAGCCGTGCCCTCGCCTCTATCCAGGGTTACCACTTCACCGACACCCTGCGGATAAGGGGAGCGGCGGCCGTGGCTGACGGTTCGGCCGCCGAGATGAGCGGACTGCGGGCCGACGACGGGGCCATGACCCTCACCGTCGAGCTCGAGGCCCCGATCAGCTTCGCGCCCGCGGTGGTAGCCCACGTCGCCTTCTCGCCCGTCCCCCGCCGCATCGTCTCGGCCCTCCCCGACCAGCGCAAGTGGGAGGAAGGAGCGATGATCGGCAACGGGCCCTTCCGGATGGCCGAGCCCCGCCGGCCCGGGGAGTCGGTGAGGCTCGTCCGCAACGAGACCTACTGGGGCGGGGTCAACGGCCACCTGGCCTACCTCGACAGCATCGAGTTCCGCATGAGCCAGGACCAGGACTCGGCGTGGGCCGCCTTCGAGGCCGGCCAGGGCGACATCGGGCGCATCCCCCCGGCCCGCTACGGGGACACCCGGGCCCGCTACCCCGGGCGCACGGCCGAGCAGCCGATCAACGTCGTCTACTTCTATACCTTCAACTCCGCCGACCCCGTCGTGGGCGGGCCCCAGAACGTCAAGCTCCGCCAGGCCATCTCGATGGCCATCGACAAGCAGAAGATCGTCGACGACCTGTACAGCGGCGCCCGCCAGGTGGCCACCGGTCTGACCATGCCGGGCATCCCCGGCTTCCGGGCCGGGCTGTCGCAGTACTCGGGCGGCGACCTCGCCCGCGCCCGGCAGCTCTTGGCGGACTGGGAGTCAGAGACGGGCCGGACGGCCGCCGGCCTCCCCCCCCTCAAGCTCAACTTTGGGTCGGGCTCGGGCCACGACCTGATCGCCACGATCATCCAGAGCAACCTGCGGGACATCGGGGTCCGCAGCGAGCTCGACCCCCGCGACCCCAGGAGCTACTTCTCCGAGATGCGCCAGGGCCAGGGCCAACTTCTGCGGGCGGGGTGGGGGGCCGACTACAACGTCTACGACAACCAGCTCTTCCCCCTGTTCCACAGCTCCCAGGCGGGGCCCGGCGGCAGCAACTTCGCCCAGTACCGCAGCACCCGGTTCGACGACCTTGTGGCCCAGGCCCGGCGGACGACGGACGAGGGCCGCCGTGTGGCCCTCTACCACGAAGCCGAGTCCGTGCTCCTGAACGAGGACACGATCGTGATCCCCCTCAACTGGTACTCGGGGACCATCGCCTGGAGCGACCGCCTCGAAGGCGTGGTGCAGAGCGCGCTGGGCTTCGTGGCCTACGACGAGATGTGGTTCAGCCGCTGAGGCCCAGCCCGGCGGCGACGGGCTAGGACGGGGCCCGTGGGCCGCTACGTCCTGCGCCGGGCCCTGTGGTTCCTGCCCCTCACATGGGCGGCGGTGACCCTGTTGTTCGTCGCCTTCCACGTGATGCCCGCCGACCCCGTCGACCTCATGGGAGGCTCGCGGGGGGTGACGCCCCAGGTCCGGGCCAACATCGAGTCCCGCCTGGGGCTCGATCAGCCCGTGCACGTCCAGTACGGGCGTTACATGGCCCGGCTGGCCCAGGGGGACCTGGGTGAGTCGTTCCGCAGCGGCCGCAGTGTTGGGTCGATCCTGGCCCAGACGGCTCCCGCCAGCGTCCGCCTCGCCTTCTGGGCGGTCACCATCCAGGTGGTCTTGGGCCTGGCCGCGGGCGTTCTCTCGGCCGTGAAGCGTAAGTCGTGGGCTGACTCGCTGGTCACGGTCTCGACGACCCTGTTGCTGGCCGTGCCGGTGTTCGTCCTCGGTTACCTGCTCATCTACACCTTCAGCGTCACGCCCGCCCAGCGGGGGTTCCCCGACTGGGCGCGGTTGCCGGCCGAAGGGATCCGGCCCGACCGCTGGCTGGGGGTCATTCCCCTCGGAGGCCAGTGGCGGTCGCTGGTGCTCCCGGCCGTCACCTTGGGGGCCGTGAACGCCGCCCTGCTGGCCCGCGTCGCCCGGGGAGCGATGCTCGACGCCCTTCTGGGCGACTACATCCGCACGGCCGAGGCCCTGGGCGTGCCCAGGCGGCGGATCATCCTCCACCACGCGCTGCGCAACGCCATGCTGCCGGTACTGACCTTGGTCGGGCTCAGCCTGGCCGACCTCATCGGGGCGGCAGTCATCACCGAGACCATCTTCAACTGGCCCGGCATCGGCAGTACGGTGGCCCGGGCCGTGCTCGACCTCGACGCCCCGGTGGTGCTCGGGCTGTCGATCGTCCTGGTCGTCACCTACCTGGCCGTCAACCTGGTGGTCGACGTGGGCTACGCCTTGCTCGACCCCCGGGCCCGCCACCAGGACGGCGACTGATGGCACCGTCGGTGGGCCGCGGTGATGGGCCGGTGGGGCACTCCGGCCGGGACCGGCCCCCGGGACGAGCCGCCCTTGGCCGGCCCGGTTGGACCGAGGTGGGGGGCACGGGGCGGCTGCTCGGTGGGACGGCCCCGGGCGGCACGGGGCCGGCACTGGCCGTTCCCGTCACATCCGCGGGCCGGGCCGGGTACGGGCGGGGGTGGGGCGACGTGTGGCGGCGGTTCCGGCGTGACCGGACGGCCATGGCCGGCCTGGTCTTCATCGGCCTGGTGGTGGTGGCCGCCGCTCTGGCGCCCCTCGTCACCCCCGCGGACCCACTGTCGGTCCCCCGGGGGAGCCGCGGCCTGAGCCCGCCCAGCCTCGACCACTGGTTCGGCACCGACGTGCTGGGGCGCGACCTGTTCACGCGGGTGGTGTACGGGGCACGGGTGTCGCTGGCCATAGCCGGGTTGGCGGTGGCCATCGCCTGTGCCATCGCCCTGTTGGTCGGGACGGCTGCCGGCTATCTCGGGGGCACCCCCGCAGCCGTCCTGATGCGCACGACCGACGTGTTCCTCTCGTTCCCGGTCCTTCTGGCCGCCTTGGTAGTGATCACGGTCGCCGGGCGGGGGCCGCTCACGATCGTGGCCGTGCTGGCTCTGCTGGGGTGGATGCCCATGGCCCGCCTCCTGCGCGCGGGCGTGCTCGCGGAGAAGGGGGCGGCCTACGTCGAGGCCGCCCGGGCCGCCGGGGGGTCGCACTGGCGCCTGGCCGTTCACCACATCCTGCCCAACGCCATCGGGCCGGTGGTCGTCTACGCCACGATCTTCCTGGGCACGGCCGTGCTGAGCGAGGCCGGTCTCTCCTTCCTGGGCGTGGGCGTGATGCCGCCTACCCCATCGTGGGGAGCGATGGTGGCCGAAGGCCGGTCGGTACTGACCACCAACCCCCACGTCGTGCTCTTCCCCGCCGGGGCCATCGCTCTGACGGTCCTCGCCTTCGTGTTCGTGGGCGACGGGTTGCGGGACGCCCTCGACCCCCGCGACCGGTGACGGGCCAGCCCGTGGGCCGCCGCCTTATCATGGGTGGGCCCGCAGCCGTCAGGCTGGCCGGATGGACAGGAAAGGGGGGCGATGACGGTCGAGGCAGGCGCGGGTGAAAGCGTCGGCGAACAAGTCGGCGCGATCCCGGGCCAGGGGGCCGGCGAGAGCCTGCTGACGGTCCGCAACCTGACCAAGCACTTCCCGGTGACCAAGGGTGCGCTGCTGCGCCGCCAGGTGGGCTCCATCCATGCGGTCGACGACGTGTCGTTCGCCGTCGAGAAGGGCACCACCTTCGGGCTGGTGGGTGAGTCGGGGTGCGGCAAGTCGACGACTGCCCGCCTGATCCTCAAGCTGATCCCCGCGACCTCGGGCGAGGTCGAGTTCGACGGGCGGTCGATCTTCCCGCTCGGCTCCAGAGAGACCCGTGCCCTGCGGGCTGAGATGCAGATCGTCTTCCAGGACCCGTTCGCCTCCCTCAACCCCCGCCACACGGTGGGCCAGATCGTGGCCGAGCCCCTGATCGTCCAGGGCCGGTCCCGTAAGGAGGCCCGGGCCCGGGTCGAGGAGCTGCTCGTGCTGTGCGGTCTGCTCCGTGAGCACGCGTCGCGCTACCCCCACGAGTTCTCGGGGGGCCAGCGCCAGCGGGTCGGGGTGGCACGAGCCCTGGCCCTGAACCCCAAGCTCGTCATCCTCGACGAGCCTGTTTCCGCCCTCGACGTCTCCATCCAGGCCCAGATCGTCAACCTGCTCGACGAGCTCCAGGACACGCTCGGGCTGACTTACGTGTTCATCGCCCACGACCTGTCGGTCGTCCGCCACATCAGCGACAAGGTGGGCGTGATGTACCTCGGCCAGCTCGTCGAGGTGGCCGACCGCGACCAGCTCTACGAGCACCCGGCCCATCCCTACACGGTCGCCCTGCTGTCGGCCGTCCCGGTCCCCGACCCCGAGCGCGAGCGCCGGCGCCAGCGCATCATCCTGACCGGTGACGTCCCGTCCCCGGCCAAGCCACCCCCGGCCTGCCGCTTCCACACCCGGTGCTGGAAGGCCCAGGAGCTCTGCCGGACCGTCGTCCCACCCCTGGAGGAGAAGAGCCCCGGGCACTGGACGGCCTGCCACTTCCCGGAGACCCGCGAAGTCTTGTGAGGGTGTTCGCGGTTCTCGCGGTGGCGGCCTCGCTGGCCGCCTCGGCCTGTTCGTCCTCGGGTGCTGGCACCGGCCGCTTCGGAGCGGACGCCGAGCGGGGCGTGCTACGTGTCGGCCTCGAACGGCCGCAGTCCCTCGACCCGGCCCAGGCCCGCTACGTGGCCGACTTCCTCGTCGTCGACCAGCTCTTCGACGGCCTCACCGCCTACGACCCGGCCACCTTGGAGGTACGCCCGTCGTTGGCCTCGAGGTGGGAGGTGTCACCTAACCAGCGCATCTGGACGTTCCACCTCCGCACCGACGCCACGTTCAGCAACGGACGGGCCATCACCAGCGAGGACGTCAAGTACACCCTCGACCGGATCGCGGCCCGTGGTTCGGGCTCGCCCGCCGCCCCCCAGCTCGACGCCGTGATCGGGTTCAAGGAAGTCAACTCCGAGGGCACGCTCGACCACATGGTGGGGGTGATCACTCCCGACCCGGCCACCGTGCAGATCGCCCTGGTCCACCCGCTGTCGGTCCTGGCCGAGATCCTCGCCTCGCCGGCCTTCGGGATCGTGCCCCGGGAGGCCGTCGAGGCCGCCCCCCCGGCACCGGCGTTCGCCGAGCAGCCGGTGGGCAGCGGGCCGTTCATGTTCCGCTCCCGCAACGTCGACGTCCTACGGCTGATGCCCTCCCCTGGGGCCGATGTCGAGCTCCGGGGCATCGACGTCTATTTCGGGAGCGACGGCGAGGAGGCCTACGCCGCCTTCCTGCGGGGCCAGCTCGACTGGACGGCCGTGCCCGCCGAGCGGGTCGAGGAGGTCGTGCGTGACCGGGGCCGGGACAGCTTCCGGCCCTACCCGGCCCAGCTCTTCTACGGGTTCAACCTCGACAACCCCAAGTTCGCCGACGTGCGCTTCCGGGAGGCCATCGTCCGGGCCGTCGACCGCCAGGCCATCGTCGACAACGTCTACGGCGGGCGGGTGCGGTTGGCCACCGGGGTGGTGGCCGCCGGGGTGCCCGGTCACCAGCCCGACCCATGTGGCGAGCGCTGCCGCTACGACCCGGCCCGCGCCCGGGCGCTCGTGGCCGAGGTGTTCGGCAACCGGCCCGTGCCCACCGTCAACATCGACTTCGACGACGACCCGACCCAGGAGGCGGTGGCCCGGTCCATGGCCGCCGGCCTAGAGGCGGTGGGGATCCCCGCGGGCCTGCGCCCCCACGCCTACACCGAGTACCTGAAGTTCGCGGCCAGCGGGCAGCAGGAGCTGTTCCAGATGGCGTGGATCGCCCCCTACGCCAGCCCCGACGCGTTCCTGGCCCCCCTCTTCTACAGCGGCAAGGACGACAACATCGTCTCGTTCAACTCTCCCGACGTCGACGCCTTCATCCGGGCCGGCCGCGAGACCGGCGACCGGGCCGCGGCCATGGCCGCCTACCAGGCCGCCGAGCAGCTCGTCATGGCCCACATGGTCGTGCTGCCCATCGCCCAGTACGAGACCCACACCCTGGTCGCCGACCGGGTCCGCGACCTACCCATGTCGGCCTTCGGCACCTTCGACGCCTCGCGGGCCCGCCTCTCGGGCTGACCGCTAGACTGGTCAATCCACTCGTCGGAGTGGCGGAATAGGCAGACGCGCATGGTTGAGGGCCATGTGCCCGCAAGGGCGTGGGGGTTCAAGTCCCCCCTCCGACACCATCTGACCAGCACGAAGGTGCTGGTCAGCGCAGTTTTCGGCGGGGGCCTCCTGGCTCGCAACGCACAGGTCGCCGTTCAGAAACAGGTGAGGCGCCCACCGATGCCGTCCGCCCTCACGTCGACGGATGACAGCCCGGTGATCCGGGATGACGTACGGCAGCCGCCCGTCCGGTCGGTGGGGTCTCCACGGCGGCTTCGCGCGAGGTGATATCGTGTGCTGGCGATTTGGATATCAAGGTCCGGAGGACACCAATGGCAAGAACCTTGGTGGACATCAACGAAGAGGCGCTGGCCGCTGCGGCGGCGGAGCTCGGGACGACGACGAAAGTCGACACGGTGAACCGGGCGCTTGCCGAGATCGCGGCCAGGCCCCGACGGCTCGCAGCGCTGGAGCGGCTCCGCACCACCGCTGACGACCTGGGCGACGCGGAGATCATGCGGGGAGCATGGCGTTAGGCCGCTACCTGGCGGACAAGTCGGCATTCGACCAGCAGCGCCACAGCGACGCCGCGGCCGGGCTCCTCGCGGCCCTCGCAGCCGACGGCGCACTCTTCATGACGGAGATCGTCGCCCTGGAGCTGCTCTACTCCGCCCGGAGCTCTGACGACTACGGCACACGCCGTGAGGACCTGCTGAGCCTCCCGTGGCTGCACCTGACGCAGGCGGTGGCAGCACGTGCGCTCGCGATCCAGCAGGAGCTGGCCGGACGGGGACAGCACCGCCGGCCGATCCCCGATCTCCTGGTCGCCGCCACCGCCCTCGAACAGGACGCGGTGGTGCTCCACTACGACCGGGACTTCGACCTCATCGCCGAGGCGACCGGGCTCTCGGCCCTCTGGATCATCCCGGCCGGGACCGGCCACGGCGGCGCAGCCTGATGTCCACGACACACCCTCCGAGGTGTGTCGCTTGTCATCAATCTGTCCTCACTTCTCCGGACAACAGGGTGGAAACGGTGGTGCGCTTTCTTTGGGCTTGCGGTCGGGTTCACCGTCCTTCGCGGCGCCAGGCGCGGGGGACGCGACGACCGCATGACCGAGGGGTCCCCGATGTCAGTCGCGATGGGGGCACGAGGTTGGCCACGGCGGCCCCGCCGACGATGACATCGAGCATCCCCGGGGGCGAGGGGGAGGTCAGGTACCTTCAGCACCTGTTCGGCCTTCGCTGTTGTGGATCGGGAGTAGGCTTCCCGAACACATGTTCGCCAGAGAGGTGGCCTCGTGAGTTCGACCAGACAGCGAAAGCAGTCAACGGGCGGTGCCCCTGTCGTCCTGGGTGTCCCCCTTGGCCCCGAGCAGGTTGGCTTGGCGGCACCGCGGTCGCTGCTGGAGCTTGTTCAGGCCGAGCCCCAGAAGGCGTTCCCGGCGATCGCCAAGGATCCCGAGAGGTGCGCCCGGATCGAGAGTGCCGTGCGGGGCCTCCAGTCGATGCACCGGCTGCAACAGACCGACTGCCGCACTCTTGACTTGGAGCCCGAGAGTATCGACCTCGTGGTCACCTCGCCGCCATACTGGAACCTCAAGAAGTACAACGACCACGAGTGCCAGCTCGGCGAGATCGATGACTACGACCTCTTCCTCGACGAGCTCGACGAGGTGTGGCGACGGACGTACGACGCCCTGGTGCCGGGCGGCCGAATGGTCATCGTCGTCGGCGACGTGAACGTCTCCCGCAAGCTGTTCGGGCGCCACCTCGTGTTCCCGCTGCACGCGAGCATCCAGGAGCGATGCCGGCTGATCGGTTTCGACAACCTCGCTCCGATCATCTGGTACAAGATCGCCAACGCGCAATACGAGATGGGTTCGGGCGGCTTCTACGGCAAGCCCTATGAGCCCAACGGCGTCATCAAGAACGACATCGAGTACATCCTCTTCCAGCGCAAGCCCGGCGGGTACCGCAAGCCCGACTTGGCCACGCGCCTGTTGTCGGTGATCCCCGCCCAATACCACTCCGAGTGGTTCCAACAGGTCTGGCGCCTCAGCGGCGCGTCGACCCGCAACCACCCTGCGCCGTTCCCGCTCGCGCTCGCGGAGCGCCTGATCCGCATGTTCTCGTTCGTCGGCGACACCGTCTTCGACCCCTTCCTCGGTACGGGGACCACCTCCGCGGCCGCCGCCGGATGGGGACGCAACAGCATTGCCTGTGAAGTCGATCCGGTGTACTTCGCAAGCTGCCTGGATCGGGTGAGTGACGTGGTCGACGGCGTCGGCAAGGCGGCACTGGATCTCTCCGCATAGCGATGGTGAAGCTGGTGGAGCCCACGGGCCTCCCACTCGTCGACGGGCTGGCGAGCCTCGATCCGCAGACGATCGAGGACTACTGCCGGGCCTCCGCCGAGTACATCCGCCAGGCGTCCGTCCTCGGTGCAGCGAAGTCGAAGGCGGCCCAGATCCGGCTGTCGAACGCGTTGGCCGCCATCACGCTCACAGACCTCCGTGGCGCAAGCCTCGCCGCGCCCCACGCGGTTGCGGGTGAGCGTGAAGTCGGCGGTGGCCTGCGAAGTGTCAAGGCCGACGTGTCGGAAACGACGACCCGCGACGGTCTCACGTTGGCGATAGAGGTCAAGCCGGTTCACCTGGCGGTGGGCCGAGCCATCTGGAACCGCTTCGGGGACATCCGGACCTTCGCGGTCAACCTCCACCTCAAGTTCCCGTTCGCGGTCGTCGGCGGCATCCTGACCCTGCCAACCTCTGAACGGTTCAAGTCCGGCGACGACGAGCACTGGAAGTCCACCGCGCACCTGGTCACTCGGGCCGTCGGTCGCTTCATCCGAGCCGGTGGCCGCGTCACCGAAGGCGATGCTGCGCACCTCCTGGAGGGCATCGCCGTCGTCGCCTTCGATCGCCTGACCGGCGACATCGAGCCCGACCTGCCGCCGGCCGGAAGTGGCCTGCGATGGGACGAGTTCATCAGCAGCCTTGCCGAGGTGTACGACGCCCGCTTCGGCGAGATCTGACATCCCTCGCCAGCAGACTTGTTGATGGCGGACAGTGCCAGAGCGTGAGACGCCCCGGCCGCGAGCCGGCCTGACCGGCTTGGGCCGGTGGGTGGGGTGGGCAGAGCACCGCATGGTGCTGGAGCCCACGGCCCGCTGGGGCACCTTCGCCCTGCGGTCGAACCGGGCACGGGGCCCGGTGGGTGACACCCTCGTCACCTACCGGGTCGTACAGGAGGGCCGGGCCACGGGCCGCGCCGTCCTCCATGCCGAACACGACGGGGTCCCGGTGGCGATCGCCGACCTGGCTCTCGGCGCGTCGGGCTGCACCGAACGCATCGTCCTGTGCGTACCGGACTGGGCGCAGGACCTGTCCATCACGGCCGACGACGGCGACGTCAGGATCGTCGACCTCCGGTTCTGGGCGCTGGGGGCCGGCCCGTTCAGCGGCCTCCTGGCGTGGCGCTGGCTGACGCGGCGGAAGGGGGGGCTCGGTCGGTGGCCCCGGCTCCTGCGGGTGGCCGCCGGTTACTTCCGCCACGGCGGCGTCGCTGGCGTGCGTCAACGGCTCCTAGACAGCGAGGCTACGGCGAGGGTCGGCGCTCGCCCGGGGCCTGGGCCCGTCACCGCTCCCCCCGTGGCGAGGGAGCTACTGGCCCAGAAGCGCCAAGAGCTGGCCGAGGCCCTCCACAGCCGGTTGGAAGCGTTCCTCGAGGGCCCCGGCCGCCTGAGCCTTCCCACGTCCTCCGGCCCCGCCACGAGCGTGATCGTCGTGTGCCACGGCCGGGCCGAGCTCACCCTGGCCTGCCTCGAGTCAGTGGCGTCGTTCGCCGGGAGCGACGCCGAGGTCATCGTCGTCGACAACGCCTCCGACGACCGCACCCCGGACCTCCTCGCACGAGCCGACGGAGCCTTGGTACTCCGCAACAGCTCCAACGTCGGCTTCCTGCGGGCCGTGAACCAGGCCGCCGAAAGGGCCCGGGGAGAGGCGCTCCTGCTGCTGAACAACGACGCCTGCCTGCGGGAGGAGAGCCTGTCCGCCGCCCTCACCACTTTGGAGAGCGACGAAGACATCGGCGTGGTCGGCACGATGCTCGTCCTGCCCGACGGGACCGTCCAAGAGGCGGGGAGCGTCGTGTACGCCGACGGCATCTGCGAGGGCCACGGTCGAGGCCTCTCGCCCCTGGAGCCATGGCTGCAGTGCCGGCGGGACGTGTCGTTCGTGTCGGGTGCGTTCCTGCTGACCCGCCGATCACTGTGGACCGACCTGGGCGGGTTCTCAACCGAGTTCGAACCGGCGTACTACGAAGATGTCGACTACTGCATTCGAGCGCGACAGGCCGGCCGTCGAGTCGTGTACGAGCCGGCGGCAGTCGTAGACCACTTCGAGGGTGGGTCGTCTGCTGACCCGCAATGGGCGCACCGGCAGACGCAGCAGAACTGGTCTGTGTTGGTGCAGCGGCACCGGGACTGGCTGGGAGGCCAGCCCCGTCGCGGTGACCCCGCGCACCAGGTGCGTACGTCGGACAGGCGGCCCCGTGCACTCGTCATCGACGACCGCGTCCCCATCCCCCGCCTCGGGAGCGGCGCTCCTCGGGTCGCGTCGCTGGTGCGGGCCCTGGAGAACCTCGGCCAGGCGGTGACGTTCTACGCCAAGCTCCCCTTGGATGGGAGTTGGCCCGAGGTTCGCGCCGCGCTGGGGCCGACGGTGGAGGTGGCCGGGTGCGACGGTTTCGCCGGGCTCGAAGCACTCCTGCGCGACGGCGCCGGGTCGTGGCGGACGATTATCGTGAGCCGGGACCACAACGCCGGGAAGGTCGCACGCGTGCTCGGCCGCAACCGGTCGGCCCTCGTCGGGGCGGTCGTCGTGTACGACGCGGAAGCGGTCGCCGCCAACCGGCTCGTGGCCCGCCACGCGGTGCTGGGGCCACCCCTGGGCCCCACCGAAGCCACGGCGCTGGTGGCCCGCGAGCTGCGCGTGGCCCAGTTCGCGGACCGCGTGATCGCCGTGTCGGAAGCCGAGGCCGAGCTGTTCCGGCGCCACTGCTCCGTCGAGACGCGCGTGGTCGGCCACGGCGTGGCCGTCAACCCCACCGAGCCGGGCTTCCACGACCGCCACGGCCTGCTCTTCGTCGGCAACCTGTCCGAGGACGGAAGCCCCAACGTTGACGGCCTCCTGTGGTTCATCGAACACGTCCTGCCCCGCTTCCGGCACCTGCTGGCGGAGGCGGGCCAGGGCCCGCGGGATGGCCTCCTGACCGTCGTAGGACGGACGACCGCCCTCACCCTCCTGTCTCGGACGCAACCCGGCGTGCGGTTCGCGGGAGAGCTCGACGACCTCTCGGGCGTCCTCGGCGCCGCCAGGGTGTTCGTCGCCCCCACCAGGTTCGCGGCGGGCATCCCGCTCAAGGTCATCGAAGCGGCCGCTCGTGGGCTACCGGCAGTGACCACGGAGCTGCTGGCGGACCAGCTCGGGTGGGAGCACGGAGACGCCCTGCTGGCCGCTCCGGCCGACGGCGACCGGTTCGCCCACGAGTGCGCCCGGCTCTACCTCGATGCCGACCTGTGGCAGAGGGTGCGCGAACGGGCACTGCGGCGAGTAGAAGAAGGCCACTCGCCGGGCACCATGCAGTCGCGGCTCGCCCAGGTGATCGCCCCTCGTGGCCAGGTCCTGCCGACCTAGGAACGAGAGTCAACGGCGGCGGACGCGGCCCGCCAGTGAGCGAAAGGCCAGCGTCCACGAGACCAGGGCGACGGCCGCGATGGCCAGCAGGGCCTGGCCCAGCTCGGCCGCCACCCAGCGCCCGGACCTCGACGTCGTACCGGAAGGGCGCCCGGAGCAGGTAGTGGGCGATCCCCTACCGCCGGGGCCGTCGTCGGGCCCGGTGCTACACGCAGAGCAGGGGCGTCGTGGCCGAGGCCTGGTTCGAGTTGGGGCTCGTCCACGTGTGCTTGGTCGCCCGGATCACGTAGTAGTACGTCGTCAGCAGGGCTAGGCCCGTGTTCGTGTAGGTCGTGGTCGTGCGCCCCGGCACAGTCGCTACCACCGTGTAGGGACCGCCGTTGGTCGTCGACCGGGCGATCTGGTAACCGTCGGCCCAAGTCGACGAGGTCGCGGTCCAACTCAGGCTGACGTGGTAACCGAGCAGTCCGTTGCAGCCACCGCTGGCGGACGCACCCGTCGGGGCGGCCAGGGAGTTGGTGGTGACCGACAGGTTGGCGACTGGGTGAGCGGACGTGAAGGTGGCCACGGCCGGTGTGGCCGAGGCCACGGCCGACAGGTACACGGCACCGGCCACCACCAGGGCCCAGCGGGCCCGGCGCCGGGTCGTCACGTCCCCGCCCCGGCGACCACGGGCTTGGCCCCGCTGTCGGCGCGGGGCTTGCGCCAGATGTCGAAGAGCACGACGATCACGAACAGCAACGGCGCGCCGACCACTGTGACCTTGTGCACGACGGGCTGGCGTAGCCAGTTAACGGCGTAGCCCACGGCCGGGACCGTATAGCGGACCTTCCAGGCCGTCGTGTCACTGATGCGGGCCGACCAGGGGTCAGGGGCGTTGCTGGCGTCCCCCTGGGTGCGGACGACGGGGTGGGCACCGGGGTCGGTGATCTCGATGATCCGGTGGGTCACGACGGGCGCACCGGCCACGGGTGCGTGGAAGGTGATCACGTCCCCGACCCGCAGTTCGGCGGGCTCGACGGGCACGACGACCACCACCGAACCGGGGTCGATGGCCGGCCTCATGCTCCCGGTTAGGACGGTGAGGGTGCGGTACTGGCCCGTGCGGGGACCGACCCCGACCAGGAGCAGCACGACGACGCTCACGACCGTCACGACCGCCACCAGCAGGCGGGCCATGCGGCCCAGCGTCCTCAAGGCAACTCCTCTCATCCGAGGCCCCCCACGCGAGAAAGCCGCCGGGCTGCCACCAGATGGCGGCAGCCCGGCGGTCGGCGGTTACTTGTCGGTGGCCACCCTCTGGGTGCCGAAGAACTCGTAGTCGATGGTCGAGGCCAGGTTCTGGAAGGTGTTGCCGGCCGTCACCGGGAACGTGAGCTTGACCATCAGGTGGTCGGTGACCCCTGCGACCAGGGACCCCAGGTTGGCCAGGGCCAGCTCGGAGCCGATCACCGCCCGGGAAGCCAGCACAACCGACTCCGTCCCCGAACACGTGTAGGTGTAGCCGGGGGCGCTGCCGGCCTCGGTCCAGGCGACCGAGCAGTCGCGGATCTCCATCTGCAGCCCGTGGGTGGCGTCGGTGTCGAGCAGCGACGACGGGTCGGCGGTGGTGGTCAGCACGATGGAGGACAGATCGGTGTCGCCCGAGTTGATCAGGTCGACGGCCCGCTGGATGGTGTCGCCGGGCACGATGTTGACGGCGTCGACGCTGAGGCGGTTGGCCGTTCCGTCGGCGCCCAGCTCGATCTGGACGAGACCGGAGTCGACGTCCTGGCTGGCTGAAGTGGTGCTGGTGAAGGTCGCGAACGTGCCCAGGCCGGCGATGGCGGCCGCGGTGCCGATGGCCCCGAGGCTGAGCAGGAGCTTCTTCGTAGTGGTGCGGTTGGACATCTTGGGACGAGCCCCCCTTGTGAAGACGAATGCTTGCCGGTTCTTTGTCGACCTCGAGTGGTCGACGGGATAGGGCCGAAAGGCCCATTCGCCGTGCTCGGTCGTAGGCTCGGCCCGTGGACCCCAACAGGTGCCGCTCCATCGAGGAGGTCGTCGACCGGATGTGGGAGCGGTGGCGGCGCCTCGACCGGGCGCGCGACTGGCGGGCGGTGTTCGCCAAGACCTACCTGCGCACGACCGAGGCCATCGGTGAGGCGACGGCCCGGCCCGGGGTGTTCGAGAACCCTGACTGGGTGGTCGAGATCGACTGCGAGTTCGCCTGGCGCTACTTCGAGGCCTTCGACCGGTTCGAGGAGGGCAGTGACTGCCCCTGGCCTTGGCAGGTCGCGTTCCAGAGCGCGAAGTCCAAGCGCACGCTGGCCATCCAGGACGTGCTGCTGGGCATGAACGCCCACATCAACTACGACCTGCCGTACTCCCTAGCGGCCACCGTGCCCCCGACGGCCAGCGGCGCCGATCTCGAGGCCTACCGGCGGGACAACCAGGTGCTCAACGAGGTGCTGGGCTCGGCTATCGACATGGTCCAGCGCCGGGTGGCCAGCCGTTACGACGTGATGCTGGGGGCAATCGACGCGGCCATGTGCGATCGCGACGAGGCGTTCGCGGGCTCGATGATCCGGGCCTGGCGGGCCCGTTCGTGGAACTCGTTCATGGTCCTGCGCACGAGCAACGACCCTCCGGCAGTCGACCGCCTGATCGAGGAGTCGGCCGTCGACAACGCGCTGCTGCTCCTCGAGGTGCAGCGGGCCTTCCCTTTCCTCCACTGGCCCAACCGGGCCTACCGCGGCCTGCTCTGGCGCCTGCCTAAGAGCGCCGCTCGCTCCAAGATGTGAGAGATCCGTGGGATTTAGTTGGGAAAGTGTTGACTTGTAGGGTTTGTAGGCGCATACTGACCGGGTGAGGCCGGATGCACGCTGAAGACCGCCGCCAGCTGATTGCCGACGAGCTTCGGAGGCGGGGGCGGGTGTCGGTCAGCCGCCTGGCCCAGGCCTACGACGTCACGGCCGAGACCGTCAGGCGCGACCTCGTCGAGCTCGAGCAGCGGGGCGTCCTGCGCCGGGTCCACGGCGGGGCCCTCTCCCACCAGAGGGTCCAGGCCGAGCCGGCGGTGAGCGAGCGGGCCAGCCTCCAAGCCGAGGAGAAGGCCCAGATCGCGTCGGCCGCCCTCAGCCTGCTCCCCCCCGACGGCGGCACGGTGCTCGTCGACGCGGGCACGACCACTGGTGCCCTCGTCGACCAGTGGCCACCCGACCGGCGCCTCACGGTCGTCACCAACGCCCTGCCCCTGGCCCAGCGGCTGACTGCTATCCCGGCGCTCTCGGTGCTGCTGGTCGGCGGGCGGGTCCGGCCCCGCACACTGGCCTGTGTCGACGACTTCGCCGTCCGCATGGTCAGCGAACTGCGGGTCGACGTCGCCTTCCTGGCCACCAACGGAATCACCGAGCGGGGGTGCTCCACCCCCGACCAATCCGAGGCAGCCGTAAAGCGGGCCATGGCCCAGGCCGCTGACCGGACGGTCCTGCTGGCCGACCACAGCAAGTTCGGCCAGGAACACTTCGTGCGCTTTGCCGAGCTCGCCGACCTCGACGTGGTCGTCACCGACGGCGGGGCCCACGAAGACGACCTGCTGCCCCTCAAGCAGGCCGGCACCGAGGTGGTCGTGGCGTGACCGTCCCGATCAAGCCGGTTCGAGTCGTCACGGTCACCCCTAACCCGTCCCTCGACCGCACCGTCGAGGTCGACCGGCTCGTGCCGGGAACCGTCATCAGGGCATCGGCCATGCGGGAGGACCCCGGGGGCAAAGGGGTCAACGTGGCCCGCGCCCTGGCTGCCAACGGCGTCGCCTGCACGGCCGTCCTCCCCCTGGGTGGGCGCGACGGCCGGCTGCTGGCCGACCTGCTCGACGAGCTCGGGCTGGCCTACAGGTCAGTCGCGGTCGCCCCGTCCACCCGCTCCAACGTGACCGTCAGCGACTCGAGGGGCACGGTGACCAAGCTCAACGTGCCCGGGGACGCGCTCACCCCCGGTGAGCTGGCTGCCTTAGCCGAGGCCGCCGTTGACGAGCTGGGCGGAGCATCGTGGCTCGTGGGCTGCGGCTCGCTTCCCACCGGCGCCCCCGACGACTTCTACGCCAGGCTTGCCGAACTGGGCCACGGGGCCGGGGTGGCCGTGGCCGTCGACACCAGCGGCCCGGCCCTGGCCGCAGCCGTAGAGGCGGGCGTCGAGCTCATCAAGCCCAACCTGGCCGAGCTGGCGGAGCTGGCCGGCCGTGAGCTGGTCTCCCTCGACGACGTGGTGGCGGCCGCCGAGGCCACCCGCGAACGGGGTGTCGCCATGGTCGTGGTGTCTCTGGGCGCCTACGGTGCTGTCCTGGTGGGCGACGGCGAACCATGGCTGGCCGTGCCGCCCCCGGTCGTGGCCCGCAGCGACGTGGGCGCGGGCGACAGTGCCCTGGCCGGATTCCTAGCCGGTGGCGCGTCGGGCCCGGGCGCCCTGTGCAGCGCAGTGGCGTGGGGCACAGCCGCTGTCTCACTGCCCGGCACGGCCGTCCCCGGGCCCGACCTCATCGACCCTTCGCTCGTCACCCTGCGGGCTGCTCGTGGCTCGCAACCGCTCGTCCGCCCACCGTCCTGAAGGAGACCACATGTCCGTGTCCATCGAGAACCTCGTGACCCCCGAGCTCGTCGTGCTCGACGCCGAGTTCGGGGGCGCCGATGAGGCGATCGGCGCCCTGGCCGATCGCCTGCTGGCCGCCGGTCGCCTGACCGACCGGGACGGCTTCGTGGCCGCCGCTTGCGCCCGAGAGACCGAGACGGGGGGCACGGGCATGGAGATGGGTGTCGCCATCCCCCACGCCAAGCACGCCGGGGTCACCGAACCGAGCGTGGCCGTGGCCCGGGTGCCCGGAGGCGTCGACTTCGGGGCCGAGGATGCCCCCGCCGACCTGGTGTTCCTGATCGCCGCCCCGGCCGACGCCGACGACGTGCACGTCACCGTCCTGTCCAAGCTGGCCCGCCGGCTGATCCACGAGTCCTTCCGTTCCGCTCTGAGAAGTGCCGCCACCCCCGAGGAGCTCGTGGGGACGCTGAAGAGGGAGATCCAATGAAGTTCGTAGCCGTAACCGCCTGCCCCACCGGCATCGCCCACTCGGCCATGGCCGCCGAGTCCTTGGAGGTGGCAGCCCGGGCCGCGGGCCACGAGATCGAAGTCGAGATCCAGGGGGCAGCCGGCGGGCCGCCCATTGCCGCGGCCACCATCGCGGCCGCCGACGCCGTGATCTTCGCGGTCGACGCCGGTGTGCGCGACCGTGAGCGCTTCGCCGCCCTGCCGGCCGTCGAGGTGCGTACCCGCTACGCCATCGACCGGGGAGCGGACGTGATCGACCAGGCGGTGGCGGCCGCCGGGGCGAGTCCCGCCCCTGCGCCCGGCGAGGCGGCTGCGACCGCCGAGGCCGCGGGTGGGGCGGGGGCCGGGCCCGTCAGCCCCATGGCAGCCAGGGCACCGGCGGCGTCGGGGGCTGCCCAGTTCAGGATCTGGCTGATGACGGGCGTGAGCTACATGCTCCCGTTCGTGGTGGCCGGCGGGATCCTGATCGCCCTCGGGTTCGCCATCGGGGGTGCCACCCGGGTCACCGAGGTCGCCGACTGGCCCAGCTTCGGCGACGCGTTCACCTCGAAGCTGCTCCTGGGCGTGCTCATGTTCAAGATCGGCGCCCTCGCCTTCAGCATGCTCGTGCCCATCCTGGCCGGCTACATCGCCTTCGGGATGGCTGACCGGCCGGGCATCGCCCCCGGCCTCGTCGCGGGCCTGATCGCCAACGACCTCGGCGCCGGCTTCCTGGGCGGCATCGTCGGCGGCCTGCTGGCCGGGGCCATCGTCAGGGCCCTCATGCGCATTAGGGTCAAAGGAACGCTGTCGAAGATGATGCCCATCCTGGTCTACCCGGTCGTGGGCACCCTGGCCGTCGGGGCCCTGCTGGTCCTCGTCGTGGGCAATCCCATCGCCGACCTCCAGTCCGCCCTGACCGACTGGTTGGAGGGGCTCCAGGGTTCCAACGCCATCCTGCTGGGCCTGCTGCTGGGATCGATGATGGCCTTCGACATGGGAGGGCCGGTCAACAAGGCGGCCTACGCCTTCGGCCTGGCCTCGCTCAGCTCGGGCAACTACACGGTGATGGCGGCCGTCATGATCGCCGGCATGACCCCGCCGCTGGGGCTGGCCCTGGCCACCGTGGTGCGGCCCAAGCTGTTCACCGACGGCGAGCGCGAGTCGGGCAAGGCGGGGTGGCTGCTGGGGGCGTCGTTCATCACCGAAGGGGCCATCCCCTTCGCGGCCGGTGACCCGCTCCGGGTCATCCCGTCGCTGATGGTGGGTTCGGCCACGGCCGGCGCTCTGTCGATGGCCTTCGAGGCCGGCCTGCGAGCGCCCCACGGCGGGATCTTCGTGCTCGGCCTCATCGACGGCAAGATCGGTTACCTGATCGCCGGTATCGTCGGAACGGCGGTGACCGCCGCCATGGTCGTCGTCCTCAAGTCGCTGCACCGGGAAGGGGCCGGGAGCGGTAGCGGGGCGGCGGCCACGCCAGCTTCGGGAGGGGTGCTCGTCGGTGCCTAGCCAGACCGTCCGTCTCGTCAACCCCACGGGCCTGCACGCCCGGCCGGCCAAGGTCTTCGCCGAGGCCGCGGCCCGCACCGGTATGACCGTGAAGGTGGGCAAGGCCGGCCCCGACGGCCCCACGGCCATGGTCAACGGCCGGTCAGTACTGTCGGTGCTCACCCTCGACTGCCACCACGGCGACGAGGTCACGATCTCGGTCGAGAGCCCCGGCGACGGGGCCGGCGGTGACGCCGGCGATGCGGCCGCCGCCCTCGCCGAACTGGTCGCCCTGGTCGAGACCGGTATCGGCGAGGACATCGGCGAAGATATCGGCGAGGACATCGGCGAAGATGTCGGCGAGGGGACTGCGGGGGCGGGGGGGCCGTGAGCGTGAGGTTGGCGGGCGCGGGCGTGTCCCCGGGGGTGGCCGTGGGGCCGCCGTTCGTCGTGGCCCCGGTGGCGGTGGTCCACGACCCGGGCCCGCAAGGGCCACCAGCGACCGAGAAGACCCGCCTGCGCCAGGCCCTGGCCCAGGCGGCCGCCGAGCTGCACACCCTGGCCGACCGGGTCCGGGAGGCGGCCGGCGAAGAAGCCGAGATCTTCGAGGCCCACGCCGCCTTCGCCGAGGACCCCGAACTGGAGGCCCAGGCCGAGGAGCTGATCGATGCCGGACAGTCCGCCATCGCCGCCACGCTCGCGGCCTTCGCCGCCTTCCGGGCCCTGCTGGCCGCGTCGTCAAGTGAGTACCTGGCGGCCCGGGCCGCCGACCTCGACGACGTGTGCGCCCGCGTGACGGCCATCCTGAGCGGGTCCCGGCAGACCTACGACCTTCCCGAGGAACCATCGGTCCTCCTGGCCCACGAGCTCACCCCCTCGGAGACGGCCGAGGTGCCCCGGGACCGGATTGCAGCCATCGTCACCGAAGCGGGCTCCCCCACGTCCCACGCCGCCATCCTGGCCCGTACCCTGGGGATCCCGGCGGTGGTGGGCGTGGCCAACCTGCTCCAGCTCGCAGCCGGCGTGGGCACGATCGCCGTCGACGGCCGCACCGGCGAAGTGCACCTCGGCCCCGACGCCGACGTGCTGGCCCTGATGGGCGAGCGTCACGGCCACGAGCAGGCCCGCCGGGCGGCGCTGGCCGGGGCACGGCTCCAACCTGGCCGTACCGCCGACGGCGTGGCCGTGGAGCTGGTGGCCAACATCGCCGGGCGCGACGACCTGGCCCTGGCCGTGGAGGCCGGTGCCGAGGGGGCCGGCCTGGTGCGAACCGAGCTCCTGTTCCAGGACCGCCGGACCGAGCCGACGGTCGACGAGCAGGCGTCCTACTACGGCGAGGTGCTCGACGCCTTCCCCGGTCACCGGGTCGTGTTCCGGACCCTCGACATCGGCGCCGACAAGCCGATGCCGTTCATCACGCGGGCCTCGGAACCCAACCCGGCCCTGGGTGTGCGGGGCATCCGGCTCTCCCTGCGGGCGCCCAAGCTTTTCGAGAACCAGCTGAGGGCACTGGTGCGCGCCCACGCCCGCCAGACGGGCACGGCCCGCATGGCCGTGATGTTCCCGCTGGTGAGCCGGGTGGAGGAGGTGGTGGCTGCCCGCGAGGAACTGGCCCGGGTGGCCGACGACGAAGGGGTCGACATCACCGACGTGGAGGTCGGCGTGATGATCGAGGTCCCCTCGGCGGCCCTGGCCTCACACCGGATCGCCCCCCTGGTGGACTTCTTCTCGATCGGCACCAACGACCTGCTGCAGTACCTGTTCGCGGCCGACCGCCTGAGCGCGGACGTGGCCGACCTGGCCGACATCTGCGAGCCGGTGGTCCTCGAGCTGGTGGCCACCGTGGTGGCCGCCGCCGGCGAGCACGGCGCGTGGGTGGGCGTGTGCGGGGAGACGGCCAGCGACCCGGCGGTGGGGGCGGCCTTCGTGGGCCTTGGGGTACGTGAGCTGTCGATGGTGGCCGGGGCCGTCGGCGAGGTTAAGGACCTGTTGGGCCGCCACGACCTGGCCTCGTTGGAGGCGGCGGCCCACGCCGCCCGCCTCGCCCCCTCGGCCGCCGCCGCCCGCGAGGCCCTCGCGAGCGTCCTCGGCTGAACTGCCGCCCCGACCACGCAAAACCTGCGCGGGAATCGTGGGCGAAACGCCCACGATTCCCGCGCAGGTTTCGTGGGGTGGGGGGAACCGTCAGCCGCCGGTCCGGCGCCGGCTGGCTACCAGGCCGGCCACGCCGATGACGATCAGCAGCACAGGCCACACCCAGCGGCTGGGTAGGCCGGTGGTCTGGCCGAGGAGGTAAGCGAGGCCGATGCCGCCGAAGAGCACTCCGGCCACCAGCGAGACGGGGTCGAGGTCATGAGCCGGCACGGAGAACCTCCACCTGCCCGACGCCCACCCGGGCGTGCAGCACCAGCCGGCCCCCGCCGTCCTCGCCGGCCAGCACCACCCGTTCGGTCGGCGTCCGGCGCCAGTCTCTCTGGCCGTCCACCACCACCTCGCCGAAGCCGGCCGTGGCCGTCACCACCACCTGGACAGCCGCGGGGACGACCACCGTGAGCTGGCCGATGCCCACGGAGGCGACGACGGTCTGGGAGGCCGCGGGGAACGACACCCGGCCGAGGTCGACGGTCATCTCCCCCACTCCCAGGCGGTATGGGGACCGGACCTCGGCCAGGACCGCCGGGCGGTACTCCCTCTCGCCGACCCCCCCTCTCAGCGGCACGTCGACGACGGTGGCGACGAACAAGGCCAGCGACAGCAGGACGCCGACGGGTACGAGCCCGCCCGCCCGGCCCCGCCAGGCACCGATCACCAGGGCCAGCCCGGTGACGACCAGCCCGACAGCCAGCCCGGTGGCCACGCTCGCCCCGGCCAGGGCCAGCACGCCGGCGATGATGGCCAGCACACTCAGGGTGACGGCCGTGAGCACCGACTTCGGCCCCGCCTTGGAGGCACCCGATGGTGACGCCACCGATGGTGCCGCGACCGGACCTGGCTCGAAGCCGGACAACGCCGGGCCAACCGCCCGCGCCTCAGTCGCACGGGCGTCGGTCGGACGGGCGTCGCTCGGACGGGCGTCGGTCGGACGGGCGTCCGCAGGCGGCTCCGGTCCCGGCCCGGGGCCCGGGCCGGGGGGCGGGTTGTCGCGCCGGGACCACAGCCACACGAGGCCGGCCACGGCCAGGAAAGCGGCCAGTGGGAACCCCCGGTCCGGCCCCCAGCCGTCGAAGCCGTCGAACAGCAGGAGCAGGGCCACGAGGCCGAGCACCCACAGGGCGGTGGTGCGGCCCGAGCTGCGGACCAACTGGTCGGCTTCCACCGTGCCGCGGTCGTCGGGCACCAGGAGCCAGCCGGCCAGGTAGAGCAGGAACCCCGTCCCGCCCACGAAGCACAGCACCACGAAAGCGATCCGGAAGACGACGGGGTCCACCGCGAAGTAGCGGCCCAGGCCGCCACACAACCCGCCGAGCACCTTGTCGTCGCGCGACCTGGTCAGCCGGCGCTCGCCCTGGCCGCCGGCCTTGCTGTCAGCCTGACCCTCAGGCTTGCCGCCGGGCTGGCTGCTCGCCCCCTCACCGGCACCCTCGCCCGGCCCCTCGCCGGCCCCACCGCCGTGGTCCGGCCTCGGGCCCGGGGAACCGGTCTCGTCGGTGGTGTTCATGCAGGACAGCATGCGCCTCGGCGCTCGCCAGGGCTATCCGTAAGGGCCCGGATTGGTCCCCTAGACCGTCCCGTAGGCCCGGTCGGGGACGCCGCCGTGGGATGATCGGAGGCGGTGAGCAGCGCCACCAGTGCCCGCATCACCCGGCGTCCCGACGACCGGCTGGTCGCCGGTGTCTGCAGCGGCGTCGCCCGGGCCTTCGATGTCGACGTGTGGGTCGTACGGGCCGCGGCGGTGGCACTGGCCCTGGCCGGTGGGGCCGGGCTCATCGCCTACGCCGCCGCCTGGGCCCTGATGCCGGCCGGCCCGCCCGGAGGGCAACATCCCCCGCGGGCAACGGGCGGGGCCCGAGACCGCCGGGGCCCCGAGACCGGGGAGGCCCTGGCCATCGGGGCCATCGTCCTGGGCGTCGTACTGGCGGTGCGGGCGACCGGGCTGTGGTTCGACGACGCCGTCGTATGGCCCGTGGCCCTGGCCGGGGCCGGCCTGGCCGTCATCTGGCGCCAGGCCAGCGACGAACAACGCCATTCGCTGGCCGGGATCGTGGGAAGCCTCGACGTACGCTCGCGGCGGGCGGCCCTGGCCCGCGTCGTCCTCGGGACGGCCTTGGTCGTCGGCGGGGTCAGCGCCTTCCTGGCGGCCAACAACGCCTTCTCGGCGGTCCGCGAGGCCGTCCTGGCCAGCGCCGGCATCGTGGGCGGCTTGGCCCTGATCTCGGGGCCGTGGTGGCTGCGGCTGGGCCGCGACCTGGCCCGCGAGCGCCGCCAGCGCATCCGCTCCGAGGAGCGGGCCGAGCTGGCCGCCCATCTGCACGACTCGGTCCTCCAGACGCTGGCTCTCATCCAGCGCACGGCCGACGACCCCAAGGCGGTGGTGGCCATGGCCCGCAAGCAGGAGCGCGAGCTGCGGAACTGGCTCTACGGGCACAAGCCGGCCGCCACCGACGGTCCCGCCCGCCTGGGACCGGCGCTGGCGGCCGTGGCCGAGGAGGTGGAGGGGCTGCACGGGGCCAGGATCGAGGTCGTGACCGTCGGTGACTGCGCCCTCGACGACCGGCTGGTGGCGCTGGTGGCGGCCGCCCGCGAGGCCATGGTCAACGCCGCCAAGTGGGCGGGCGTGGGTGAGGTGTCGGTCTACTCCGAGGTGCGCGACGGGGAGGTATCGGTGTTCGTGAGGGACTGGGGCCGGGGCTTCGACCTGGCCACGGTGGGCGACGGCCACCACGGCCTGCGGGAGTCCGTCCAGGCCCGCATGGCCCGCCAGGGCGGCACGGCCGATGTCCGCACCGCGCCCGGGGAGGGCACCGAGATCGTCCTGCGGGTGCCCCGGGTGCCGCGGTGACGGTCCGGCTGTTCCTGGTCGACGACCACCAGATGTTCAGGGCGGGAGTACGTGCTGAGCTGGGTGGGTCGGTCGAGGTGGTGGGTGAGGCGGGCGACGTGGACGAGGCCGTGACGGGGATCGTCTCGTCGCAGCCCGACGTCGTGCTGCTCGATGTGCACCTGCCGGGCGGCGGCGGCCAGAGCGTGATCGAGAGGGTGACCACCCAGGCCCCCGACGTTCGCTTCCTGGCCCTGTCGGTGTCCGACGCGGCCGACGACGTGATCGGGGTGATCCGGGCGGGGGCGCGTGGCTACGTGACCAAGACCATCTCGGGGCCCGAACTGGCGGCCGCCATAGACCGGGTGGCCGAGGGCGACGCCGTGTTCTCCCCCCGGCTGGCCGGCTTCGTGCTCGACGCCTTCACGGCCCCGTCTCCCTCGGCCGACCCCGAGGTCGACCTGCTGACCAGCCGGGAGCAGGAGGTCCTGCGCCTGATCGCCCGGGGTTACCCCTACAAGGCCGTGGCCCGCGAGCTGTCCATCTCGGCGCGGACCGTCGAGACCCACGTGTCCTCGGTGCTGCACAAGCTCCAGCTCTCCAACCGCCACGAGCTGAGCCGCTGGGCGGCCGAACGCCGGCTCATCTGAAGGTTCGGGAGGCTCGAGGTTGGTGACGGTCAGGCGGCCCGGGTGAGGCGGCGGCGCAGGCGCGCTCGCTCCCGTTCGGTCGTCCCGCCCCACACACCGTGGCGCTCGCCGTTGCGCAGGGCCAGGGCCAGGCACATGTCGGTCACCGGGCACTGCCGGCAAACGGCCAGGGCGGCGGCCGTGCCCGCCTCGTTGTCGGGGTAGAAGACCGATGCGGCCACGCCGCGGCACGCGGCCATGTCCTTCCAGGTACCGGTGACGGGGAACCGCTGAGCTGCCATGGGCGCAATGGTGCACCGTGCCGCCCGGCCCGTAAATAGGCCGATCGACCCAGTGCCTCACGGACTGTCCCGGTAGCCTGCTGGCCAGACGGACCGTGATCTCCCATTCCGCGCTCACCGAGGAACAGCAGGCCGCCGTCGAGGCCGTCGCGGTGTTCACGGGCGGGTTCACGGCCCACGCCTTCCGGGCCGTGGTGGCTGGCCCGTTCGACGACCGGGCCACGCTCGACCACCGCCTCGATGAACTGACCGCCAGCGGCGCCGTGGTCAGCGTCCACGAAGGTCGGTTCGACCTGCCGCCGGGACTGCGGGCCGAGGCCGCCACCGCGATGGCGGCGCGCCCGGACGAGGGCGAAGAGGTGGCCCGTGACCGGCACCTGGCGTGGGCCGTCGCCTTTGCCCTCGACGGGGCGGCCGGCCTCGAAGGGCCCGAGCAGGTCGTGTGGCTCGACTCCCTCGAAGCCGACCACGACAACCTGCGGGCCGCCCTGGCGTGGGCCACCCGCCACCCCGGCATCGAGGCGGCCCTGACCCTGAGCGGCGCGCTGGGCCGGTTCTGGGAGGTGAGGGGCCACGCCACCGAGGGCCGCCGCTGGCTCCGCACGGTCCTGGAGCTCAACCCCGAGGCGTCGCTCGCGGCCAAGGCCCGGGTGGCCAACTCCGCGGGCCTGCTGGCCTTGCGCGAGGGCGACGACCGTTCCGCCGGGGAACACTACGAGGAGAGCCTGGCCGCCCACTGGGAGATGGGCGACCGGTTGGGGTGCGCCGGCGTGATGCACTCGCTGGGCAACCTGGCCTTCCGGCGATGGGACCTCGACGAGGCCAGCCGGCTGTTCGGTGAGAGCCTGGACATCGGCCGGGACCTGCACGACGATCGCGTCATCGGGGCCTCGCTGGCCAACCTGGGGGCGGTGGCCGATGTCCGCAAGGACCGGGCCGAGGCCCGCCGCCTGTACGAGGAGGCCCTCGACGTGTGGCGGCGCGACGGGGACACGTTCAACGCCGCGGCCGCCCTCGCCAACCTCACCGAACTGGCCATGGCCGAGGGAGACGACGCCACCGCCCGGCGCCTCGGGGAGGAGACGCTGGCCGCCCGCCGCATGCTGGGCGACGACGAGGGCACCCGGTCGGTGCTGCTCAACCTGGGCCGGGTGGCCGCCCGTCAAGGCGATGCCGCTGCGGCCCACGCCTACCGGGCCGAGGCCCGCGCCCTGCGCAAGAAGGGCTGGTGGCTCGACGCCCTCCGCCGCCGGGCCCCGGGAAGCTGACCGGACCGGGGGGCCTGCCCGCCGTTCTAGCGTGGCGCGATGGCATCTCTCGTTACCGCTCCGCTGAACACCCAGGAGCTGGCCGGTATCGACGCCTGGTGGCGGGCGGCCAACTACCTGTCGGTGGGCCAGATCTACCTGCTCGACAACCCCCTGCTCGCCGAACCCCTCCGGCCTGAGCACGTCAAGCCCCGGCTGCTGGGCCACTGGGGCACGACCCCGGGCCTCACGTTCGTCTACGCCCACCTGAACCGGGTCATCCGGGCCGGCGACCTCGACATGATCTACGTGTGCGGGCCGGGCCACGGCGGGCCCGCCATGGTGGCCTCCACGTGGCTGGAGGGCAGCTACAGCGAGATCTACCCCGATGTCAGCCTCGACGGCCGAGGCATGGCCCGGCTCTTCCGGCAGTTCTCGTTCCCGGGCGGGGTCCCGAGCCACGCCGCTCCCGAGACCCCGGGTTCGCTCCACGAAGGAGGAGAGCTCGGTTACGCCCTGTCCCACGCCTACGGTGCCGCCTTCGACAACCCCGACCTGGTCGTGGCCTGCGTGATCGGTGACGGCGAGGCCGAGACCGGGGCGCTGGCCACCAGCTGGCACTCCAACAAGTTCCTCGACCCGGCCACCGACGGGGCCGTGCTGCCCATCCTCCACCTCAACGGGTGGAAGATCGCCAACCCCGCGGTCCTCGACCGCATCGGCGACGACGACCTCACCCGCCTGCTGGAGGGCTACGGCCACAAGCCTTACTTCGTCTCGGGCGACGAGCCCGAGGCCATGCACCAGGCCATGGCCCAGGCCCTCGACGCCGCCTTGGCCGACATCCGCGAGGCCCAGGGGCGGGCCCGGGCCGGCCATGGCGGCGGGCGGCCGCGGTGGCCGGTCATCGTCCTGCGCTCGCCCAAGGGTTGGACGGGCCCGGCCGAGGTCGACGGGGTCGCGGTAGAGGGGACGTGGCGCTCCCACCAGGTGCCGCTGGCCAAGGTCAGGACCGACGCCAGCCAGCTCCGCCTCCTCGAGAAGTGGATGCGCAGCTACCGCCCCGAGGAGCTGTTCGACGCAGAGGGCCGGCCGGTAGCGGCCGTCATGGGCCAGGCCCCGAGCGGGCCCCGGCGCATGGGCTCGAACCCCCACGCCAACGGGGGCGGTTTGCTGCGCGAGCTCGATCTGCCCGATGTCGAGTGGTACACGGTCGAGGTGGGCACTCCCGGGGCCACCAAGTCGGAGCCGACCCGGGCCCTGGGGGCCATGCTGCGCGACGTCTTCAGGCTCAACGAACGGTCCCGCAACTTCCGCCTCGTGGGGCCGGACGAGACCGAGTCCAACCGGCTGGGGGCGGTCTACGAAGCCACGGCCAAGGCGTGGACGGCCGAGGTGAGGCCCGAGGACGTCAACCTGGCGGCCGGGGGCCGGGTCATGGAGATGCTGTCCGAGCACACCTGCCAGGGGTGGCTGGAGGGGTACCTGCTGACTGGCCGGCACGGTCTGTTCTCGTGCTACGAGGCGTTCATCCACATCATCGGCTCGATGTTCAACCAGCACGCCAAGTGGCTCAAGGTCACACGCGAGCTGGAGTGGCGCTACCCCATCGCCTCCCTCAACTACCTGCTCACCTCCCACGTCTGGCGCCAGGACCACAACGGCTTCTCCCACCAGGACCCCGGCTTCATCGACCACGTGGTCAACAAGAAGGCCGAGGTCATCCGCGTCTACCTGCCGCCCGACACCAACACGCTCCTGTCGGTGGCTCACCAGTGCCTGGCCAGCCGCAACCTCGTCAACGTCATCGTGGCCGGCAAGCAGCCGTGCTTCGACTGGCTGGACGCCCGCGACGCGGCCCTGCACTGCGCCCGGGGCCTGGGGATCTGGGACTGGGCCAGCACCGACGACGACGGCGACCCCGACGTGGTCCTGGCCTGCGCGGGTGACGTTCCCACCATGGAGACGCTGGCGGCCGCCGACCTCTTGCGTGAACACCTCCCCGACCTCAAGGTCAGGGTGGTCAACGTGGTCGACCTGATGCGGCTCCAGCCCGAGAGCGAGCACCCCCACGGCCTGCCCGACCGCGACTTCGACGCCATCTTCACGGCTGACCGTCCCGTGATCTTCGCCTTCCACGGTTACCCGACCCTCATCCACCGCCTGACCTACCGGCGCACCAACCACGCCAACATCCACGTGCGGGGCTACAAGGAGGAGGGCACGACCACGACGCCCTTCGACATGGTCGTGCTCAACGACATGGACCGCTTCCACCTGGTGATGGACGTGATCAACCGCGTCCCGGGGCTCGGCCAGCGGGCGGCGCGCGTCTACCAGCACATGCTCGACAAGCGCACCGAGCACCACGCCTGGACCCGCCGCCACGGCGACGACATGCCCGAGGTCAGGGACTGGGCGTGGCGGGGCCGCGGTTGAACGTCCTCGTCGTCAACACCGGGTCGAGCACCCTCAAGCTCCGGCTCTTGTCGGCGGACGACGAGGTGCTGGCCACCCACGAGGTCGACCCGTGGACGGGGGACGGCTCGTTGCCCGACGAGGCCGTCGCCGCCCTGGACGAGATGGTGGCCCGAGCTGGGGCCGTGGGCCACCGGGTGGTTCACGGCGGTCCCGACTTCACATCGGCCACGGTCGTCGATGCCACGGTGCTGGCCCACCTGGAGGGGCTCGCCCCGCTGGCTCCCCTCCACCAGCCCCGGGCGGTGGCCGCCATCAGAGCGGTGGCCGCGGCCCGCCCCGATCTGCCGGCCGTCGCCTGTTTCGACACCGCCTTCCACGCCACCCTGTCACCGGCGGCGTCGACCTACGCCCTGCCCCGTGAGTGGCTGCGCCGGTGGGACCTGCGCCGCTACGGGTTCCACGGCCTGTCCCACCAGTACGCCGCCCGCCGGGCGGCCCAGTTGGTGGGCCGCCCGCTGTCCAGCCTGCGCACGGTGACCTGCCACCTGGGCGCGGGGGCGTCGCTGTGCGCCGTCCGGGCCGGTCACTCGGTCGACACGACCATGGGGTTCACCCCCACCGAGGGACTGGTCATGGCCACCCGCTGCGGGTCGGTCGACCCCGGGCTGGTCATGTGGCTGGTCAACCAGGCGGGCCTCGGCCCCGCCGAAGTGGCCGAGGCTCTCGACCGCCGGTCGGGGCTGGCCGGCCTCAGCGGGGGGACGGGCGACTTCCGGGAGCTGATGGGCACAATGACGGCTGGTGAGGACGCCGCCCGGCTGGCCTTCGACGTCTACGTCCACCGCCTGCGACGGGAGATCGCGGCCATGACGGCGACGCTCGGAGGCCTCGACGTGCTGGTGTTCAGCGGGGGGGTGGGCGAGCACGTCCCCATCGTGCGGGCCACGGCCGCCCGCCCGCTCGGGTTCCTGGGGGTGGCCATAGACGGGACCCGCAACGGGGCCACGACCACCGACGGGGACATCTCGGCCGAGGGCGCGACCGTCCGTACGGTCGTGGTCACCGCCCGCGAGGACATCGAGATCGCCCGCCAGGTCCGCCGGGCCCTATAACCCGCCTTGCGGCCCCCCGAACACGTCGCGGAGGGCGGACTGGGCGGCCCACCAGCCGCACATGCCGTGCACGCCCGCCCCCGGGGGCGTGGAGGACGAGCACAGGTAGGCGGGCCGGCCGGCCAGAGGCACGCGGTAGGGGTTGCGGGCCAGCACGGGGCGGGCCACCAGTTGCAGGCCCCCGTGCGAGCCGCCGGCGATGTCGCCGCCCACGTTGTTGGCGTTGTGGGCCTCGAGGGCGACCGGGCCCATCACGTGACGGGCCAGCACGAGGTCGCGGAAGCCGGGGGCGAACCGCTCGAGCTGGGCCTCGATCCGAGCCGTCATGTCGACATCGGACCCGGCGGGCACGTGGCAGTAGGCCCACAGCGTGTGCTTTCCCTCGGGGGCCCGGCCCGGGTCGAACAGGCTGGCTTGGGTGCACAGCACGAATGGGCGCTCGGGGTGGCGGCCCCGGGCCACCTCGGCCTCGGCACCGGCCACCTCGGCCATGGTGCCGCCTACGTGCACGGTGCCCGCCCGCCCGCACGCCGGGTCGGCCCACGGGACCGGGCCGTCGAGGGCGTAGTCGACCTTGAACGAACCGGGGCCGTAGCGGTAGCGGCCCAGGCGTCGCCGGTAGCGGGCGTCGAGGGCGTCGCCCGCGATGTCGAGCAACTGGCCGGGGGTGAGGTCGAAGAGCACGGCCCGGGACGGGGGCAGGTCGGCCAGGCCGCGCACGGGGTGGGACGTGACCACCCGGCCGCCCAGCGAGCCCAGGTAGGACACCAGGGCACCGGCCACCGCCTGCGAGCCACCGGCCGCCACCGGCCAGCCCTGGGCGTGGGCGCTGGCCCCGAAGATCGTCCCGAACGACGAGGTGAGGGGAGCCCGTAGGTCCAAGATGGCGTGGGCCGCCATGCCCGCGAACAGCGCCCGCGCCGGCTCGCCCCTGAAGGCCGCCCGGGCCAGGGCGGTGGCCGGCCAGGCTGCCCGTAGCCCGAACCGGGCCATCGTCACGGGGTGGGGCGGCCAGCGCAGGACAGGGCCCAGGACCGACTCGGCCAGGTCGTCCCACCGGCGCACGAACGGCCCCACCAGGCGTCGCCAGGCCCGGCCGTCGCGCCCTCCCAAGGTCCCGCTCACCTCGGCGAGCGCCCGTTCCAGCACGACGGCCGGGGCCCCGGGGAGAGGGTGGGCCAAGGGGGCCTCGGGATGGGCCCAGCGCAGGCCGTGATCGGCCAGGGGCAGCGACGACAGGAAGGGCGAGGCCACGCCCAGGGGGTGCACCGACGAGCACACGTCGTGGACGAACCCGGGCAGGGTCAGCTCGGCCGAGCGCGTCCCTCCACCGGGCCGGTCGGCAGCCTCGACCACGACGACCTCCAAGCCGGCCCGGGCCAGGGCCACGGCCGCGGCCAGGCCGTTGGGCCCCGCCCCCACCACCACCGCATCGGCGGTCACCGCCGGCTCAGCAGCCGTCCTGCTGGAGGCGGGCCAGGAACGCCCCCGACCCCAGCACGGCCGCCCCGGCCGCGGCCACGTCGGCGGCCAGGGCCCGGTCGGAGGTGACGACCACGTCGCCCCGGCGTACCAGCTCGCGAACCCGGTCGTCAGCCGCGTCCCGGCCCGAACGCGACGCGTAGGCCACCTCCACGCCCCCGTGGCTGCCGGCCGGGAGGTCGGGGTGGGCCACGTCGAACACCACCATCACGTCGTCGCCGGTCACCCGGCTGAAGCAGGCCAGCCGCTCGACCAGCCGCCGGGCCGCCGCCGGCCGGTCACGCCACCAACCGTCGGCCGCCGAGCCGACCACGTTGTTGCCGTCGACCAGGTAGGTCGTCAGCCGGCCAGCCGCCCGGAGACCTCGATGGCCACGTTGCCCCGTAGCGCCCCCGAGACCGGGCACGACTGCTCGGCCGCCTCGAGCCCCTCACCGAAGGCGTCCTCGCCCACGCCCGCCATCGTGGCCACCACGTCGAGGGCCATCTTCGTGATGCCCTGGCCGGGGACGAACGTGCACGTGGCCGAGACCGCGAGCGTCTCGGGCGGGTTGCCCCGAGAGGACAGCTCGTTGGACAGGGCCATGCAGAAGCAGGCCGCGTGGGCCGCGGCGATGAGCTCCTCGGGGCTGGTGCGGCCCTCGGGCTGCTCGGTGCGCGACGCCCAGGTGACCCCGGCGTCGGTGAACAGCGCGCTGGACTCGGCTGTCACCGTGCCGCCGCCCTCGAACAGGTCTCCATGCCAAACGGCACTCGCCTTGCGATCAGCCACCCGGTCGGCCTCCTTGGATTTTCGGCCCGCCAGTCACGGGACCAGCGCCCCGGCTTCGGGCGAGGTCGCGGTGGATGTCGCCCGGCGTTCGGCGTAACGCGACGCCACCCGGCCGAGGCGCTCGAAGTGGTTGACGACCCGCTCGCGGGCCTGCTCGGCCGCGGGGGTCAGGCCCTCGATCTCCTCCAGGCGCCAGAAGTTGCGGACCACGGGCACCAGGACCTGGTCGAGGAAGATGGACACGTCGTAGATGCCGGCGTTGGCGATCAGCCGGGAGTGGGCCGCGAAGTCCTCGATGCCGGTGCCGGGCATCTGGAAGCCGATGACCTGAGCGGCGATGGCCTCGACCATGGTGGACGGGGCCACTTCGAGAGCGGCCGTCACCACGTCGCGGTAGAACAGGTAGTGCAGGTTCTCGTCGGCCGCCACCCTGCTCAGCAGGTCGTAGCCCCGGCTCTCCCCCAGGTGCTTGCCGGTGTTGCGGTGGGCGATACGGGTGGCGATCTCCTGGAGGGCGACGTAGGCCATACCCTCGGCCGCCGTGGGGGGCTCGGGCACCTCGCCCGTGCTCACCTGGTGCATCCGGGCCCGCTCCAGGGCCACCGGGTCGATGGCCCGGGTGACGATCACGTAGTCACGGATGACCATGGCGTGGCGCATCTCCTCGGCCGTCCACCGCCGGGTCCACTCCCGCCACGGGTGGTCCTGACCGAACATCTTGTCGATGTGGGCCGAGTAGTAGGGCAGGTTGTCCTCGGTCAGCAGGTTGAGGAGCAGGGCGCTACGCACCGCCGGCGGCAGGGACTGCTCGGTCTCCTCCCACTCCTCGCCGGGCACGAAGTCGCGCCCCAGGCTCCAGGGCACGTACTCGTGCGGCATCCACTCCTTGGCCGTGGCCAGGTGCCGGTTGAGGAGGCGTTCGGCCTCGGGGGCCAGCTCTCGGAGGAGGGTTTCGTCATCCAAGCGCGCCCACAGTACCCGACTCACCGGTAGGCAACTTTGGTGAGAGCCGTGAATAGTTCGATCCTCGAACCAGTACCCTGGCGGGCTGTGGACGACCCGCTCGACGAAGAACTGAAGGCGGTCCGCACCCTGGCCCGCCTGGCCCGCCTGCTGGAACGCTCGTCGGGGGGCCTGACCCTGGCCCAGTACCGGGTGCTGGCCGCGGTCGACGACGGGGGGGAGCGGGCCACCCACCTGGCCCACGCCCTGGCCCTGGCCAAGCCCACGGTCACGGCCGCCGTCGACGGCCTCGTCGAGCGGGGCCTGCTGGAGCGCGAGCCCGTCCCCGGCGACCGCCGGTCCCTGCGCATCGGCCTCACCCCGGCCGGCCGCGAGACGCTCCGGGAGGCCGAGGCGGCAATGGCCCGGCGTCTGCGGGAGGTGGTCGACATGGCCGGCGGCGGGCGGGACACGCTGGACGCCCTCGGCACCCTGGCCCCCGCCCTCGACGCCCTCCGGGCCGCAGCGATGGGCAAGTGACCGACGCTCGGGCCGATGGCCAGGCGGCCCCCGGGTGGGTACGCCGGCTCATGCCCTATCTGCGCGCCCGCCGGCGCGACGTGCTGCTCACCTTCGGGGCCGCGCTGGTGGGCCTGACGGTCGCGGCCCTGACCCCCGTCGTGCAGAAGGTGATCGTCGACGACGTGATCTTGGGGTCGGACCGGTCGCTGGCCCCCTGGCTCGGGCTGCTCGTGCTGGCCGGGTTGGTGCGCTTCGGCTGCGCCCACATCCGGCGGTTCATCGGGGGCCGGGTGGCCCTGGGCGTGCAGTACGACCTGCGCAACGACGTCTACCGGCGCCTCCAGCGCCTCGACTTCGCCCGCCACGACGAGTTCCAGACGGGCCAGCTCGTATCGCGGGCCATCTCCGACGTCACGCTGGTCCAGGGCCTGATGGCCTTCCTGCCCCTGTTCAGCGGCAACGTCGTGCTGCTGGTGGCCTCGATCACCATCATGCTGTTCCTGTCGCCCGCGCTGACGCTGGTCGCTCTCACGGTCGTCCCGGTGGTCACCCTGGTGGCCCTGCGCCTGCGTACGACGGTGTTCCCGGCGGCCTGGCACGCCCAGCAGAAGGCAGCCGAGGTGGCCGGGGTGGTCGAGGAGGCGGTGGCCGGCGTGCGGGTGGTCAAGGGCTTCGGCCAGGAAAGCCAGGAGCTCGACCGCCTGGTCAACCGCAGCGAGGCCCTCTACGGGTCGCGCCTGCGGGCCGTTCGCATCACCGCCGGGTTCAGCTCGGGCCTGCAGTCCGTCCCCGCCCTGGGCCAGGTGGCCGTGCTGGCCGTCGGGGGCTGGATGGCGCTGGACGGCCGCATCACGATCGGCACGTTCCTGGCCTTCTCGTCCTACATGCTCCAGCTCGTCGCCCCCGTGCGCATGCTGTCCAACCTCACGGTCATCGCCCAGCAGGCCCGGGCCGGGGCCGAGCGCATCTTCGAGGTGCTCGACTCCACCCCCCTGGTCGAGGAGAAGCCAGGGGCGCCCGACCTTCCCCCCGTACGGGGTGAGGTGCGCTTCGAGGGGGTCTCCTTCGGCTACCTGCGCTCCGAGCCGGTGCTGCGCGACTTCTCGCTCACCGTGGCCCCGGGCGAGACGGTCGCCCTCGTGGGCCCGTCGGGCTCGGGCAAGTCGACGGTGGCCCTGCTGCTGCCCCGCTTCTACGACACCCAGGACGGCACGGTCAGCATCGACGGCACCGACGTGCGGGACGTGACCCTCGACTCGCTCCGCCGCCAGATCGGCGTCGTGTTCGAAGAGACCTTCCTGTTCTCGGACACGGTCAAGGCCAACATCGCCTACGGGCGGCCCGATGCCACCGACGCCGAGGTCGAGGCCGCGGCCCGGGCGGCCGAAGCCCACGGGTTCATCACCGCCCTGCCCGGGGGCTACGGCGCCCGCCTGGGCGAAGGCGGTTACACCCTGTCCGGGGGCCAGCGCCAGCGCCTGGCCCTGGCTCGCGCCCTTCTCACCGATCCCCGCGTCCTGGTGCTCGACGACGCCACATCGGCCATCGACTCCCGTGTCGAGGAGGAGATCCACGCCACGCTGCGCCGCCTGATGCAAGGGCGGACGACCCTGCTGGTGGCCCACCGGCGCTCGACGCTGCGGTTGGCCGACCGCATCGCCGTGGTCGACGACGGCCGGGTGGTGGCCACCGGGGCCCACGAGGAACTGGTGGCGTCGTGCCCCCTCTACCGCCAGCTCCTGGCCGGCCCGGGTGAGGGGGTCGACGAGCCCGTAGCCACCGACGAGACCGCCACCAACGGGGCCGCCAACGGCGGCCCGGCGGGTGCCTGGGACGGGTCGCTCACGGCCCCGGCGTGGCCCGAGGACCGGCGGGGGGCCACCCCGCTGGCCCGGGCCCAGGCCGAGGCCGCGTCCGACGGCATGCTGGGCATGCACTCGATGGGCATGGGCGGCATGGGTGGTATCGGCGGCGGCCACGGGGCCATGGCCGGCAGGGGGGGCAGCCCCGGCTCCCGCCTCGCACTGGTGGCCGAGACGCCTGAGCTGAAGGCCGCCGTGGCCGCCCTGCCCCCGGCCGACGAGAAGCCGGGCATCGACCTCGATCGCGAGAGCGCGGCCGACGCCAACTTCTCGCTGCGCCGGTTCATCGCCCCCTACCGCCGGGCCCTGGCCGTCGGACTGGGCCTGGTCGTCCTGGACGCCCTGGCCTCGCTGACCGGCCCCGCCCTGGTCCGCTACGGGCTGGACCGGGGGGTAGTCGACGGGTCCCGGGCTGCCTTGTGGGTCGCGGTCGGCGTGTTCCTGGCCGTCACCCTGGCCGACTGGGCCGTGGTGTGGGCCCAGCAGCGCTACACCGGGCGGACGGCCGAACGCCTCCTGTTCGCCCTGCGGGTACGGACCTTCGCCCACCTCCAGCGGCTGGGCCTCGACTTCTACGAACGGGAGCTGGCGGGCCGGATCATGACGCGCATGACCACCGACGTGGAAGCCCTCTCCCAGCTCCTGCAGACCGGCCTGGTCAACGCCGTGGTGTCCGGCCTGACCCTCGTGGGGGTGGCCGTGGTGCTGGTGGTGATGAACGCCGAGCTCTCGCTGGCCACCCTGGCCACGCTGGTCCCCCTGGTGGCCGCCACCTTGTGGTTCCGGCGCCGCTCCGACCGGGCCTACAACACGGCGCGCGACCGGGTGGCCGTGGTCAACGCCAACCTGCAGGAGAGCGTGTCGGGCGTACGGGTGGCCCAGGCCTACGTGCGCGAGGACCGCAACATCGAGAGCTTCCAGCGGGTGGCCCGCGACCACCTCGACGCCCGCATGCACGCCCAGCGCCTGGTGGCCACCTACTTCCCGTTCGTCGAGCTCCTGTCGGTGCTGGCGGCCGCCGTGGTGCTGGGTGTGGGTGCCCGGCTGGCGGGCACCGGGGCGGTGAGCCCCGGCGAGCTGGTGGCCTTCGTCCTCTACCTCAACCTGCTGTTCTCGCCCATCCAGCAGCTGTCCCAGGTCTTCGACACCTACCAGCAGGCCCGGGTCTCGCTGGCCAAGATCGGCGAGCTGCTGGCCACCGAACCGTCGGTGGTGCCGGCTGAGAACCCTGTCGACCCGGGGCCGCTCCGGGGCGGGCTTCGATTCGAGGGCGTGCGCTTCCGCTACGCGGGCGCCCACGAGGACGCATTGTCGGGCGTCGACCTCGACATCGTGCCAGGCGAGACGGTGGCCCTGGTGGGCGAGACGGGCGCCGGCAAGTCGACCATCGTCAAGCTGGCGGCCCGCTTCTACGACCCCACCGAGGGCCGGGTGCTGGTGGACGGCCAGCCCTTGACCGACCTCGACCTGACCGCCTACCGGCGCCAGCTCGGCTACGTACCCCAGGAGCCCTTCCTGTTCTCGGGCACCATCCGCGACAACATCGCCTACGGCCGGCCCGAGGCCAGCGACCTGGAGGTGGAGGCCGCGGCCCGGGCCGTGGGCGCCCACCCGTTCGTCGCCCGCCTGCGAGGCGGCTACCTCCATCCGGTGACCGAACGGGGCCGGTCGCTGTCGGCCGGCCAGCGCCAGCTCATCGCCCTGGCCCGTGCCCAGCTCGTCCAGCCCGCCATCTTGCTGCTCGACGAGGCCACGGCCACCCTCGACATGGCCACCGAGGCCCGGGTCATCGAGGCCATGGGCATGCTGTCGGCCGGCCGTACCACCCTGCTCATCGCCCACCGGCTCCAGACGGCCCGTACGGCCGACCGGATCGTCGTGGTCGACCAGGGCCGGGTGGTCGAGGTGGGCCCCCACGACGAGCTGCTGGCCCGCGGCGGCCAGTACGCCGCCCTCTGGGGCTCGTTCAGCGAAGGCCCGGTGCGCCGGGCCGGCTGACCGGCCGGTACCGTTCTGGGGTGGACTACGTGCGATGGGACGACCGTCCGGCGCTGCGGCGGCCGGTGCTGATCGCCGCCTTCGAGGGCTGGAACGACGCCGGCGACGCGGCCACCACCGCCGTGCGCTACCTGCGCGACCGGTGGGGGGCCCACGCGTTCGCGTCCGTCGACCCCGAGGAGTTCTACGACTTCAGCGCCACCCGGCCCCACGTCAAGCTCAACGCCGGCCTCACCCGCGAGATCGTATGGCCGTCCAACCAGCTGGCCTGGGCCTCGTTGCGCCCCGAGGGGCGCGACGTCGTGACCTTGCTGGGCACCGAGCCCCAGCTCAAGTGGCGGACGTTCTGCGAGCAGTTGGTGGGCGTGGTCACCGAGCTGGACGTCGAGATGGTCGTGGTCGTGGGTGCCCTGCTGGCCGACGTGGCCCACACCCGGCCGGTACGGGTCACGGGCTCGGCCGCCACCGAGGAACTGGCCACCCGCCTGGGCCTGCGCCGCTCCCGCTACGAAGGCCCCACCGGCATCGTGGGGGTGCTCCAGGACGCGCTGGCCCGGGCCGAGGTGCCATCGGCCTCGCTGTGGGCCGCCGTCCCCCACTACGTGGCCGGCACGCCCTCGCCCAAGGCCGCCCTGGCCCTGGTCCAGCGGGCCACCAGCCTCATCAGCGTGCCCGTGGTCACCGCCGACCTCGCCCAGTTGGCGGCCGACTACGAGCAGGAGGTCAGCGAGGTGGTGGCGTCGGACGAGGACGTGTCGGCCTACGTGGCCCGGCTGGAGGAGAACACCGACAGCGAGGGCTTGGAGCTGGCCTCGGGCGAGGAGCTGGCGGCCGAGCTCCAGCAGTTCCTGCGCGACCAGGGCTGACCCGGTGTGCAGAACGCGCTGTAGGCGGCGCGCTCGCGATCAGGGGCGGGCGCCGAAGCGCTCCAGGACCTCGGGGGCGTCGGGGAACGAGGAGTGCAGAGCGGCGATGAGGTCGGCGGGGCGGGCTATGCGGTGGGCGAACACGGCCACGTAGGTGCGTAGCGCGCAGTCGACCAGCTCGGCCGGCCCCAGGGCGTTGAGGGCCTGCACGCCCTGCACGTAGGCGCCGCGGTAGTAGGCCGACGGCGCGGCCGACCAGTAGCTCATGGGCTCGCCCATCCGGCCGGCGGCCGCGGGCGGCATGGTGGCGGCCGCGAAGTCGGCCACCGTCCCCTCGTAGCGGGCCTCGCCCCAACTGGCCAGTCCCTCGTCCAGCCAGGGGTCGCGGCCCTGGTTGTTGCCGACCAGGCCGTAGAACCACATGTGGGCCACCTCGTGACTGGTGGTCGACCCGCTGGTGCCCGGGCCCTGCATGACGTGGCTCGGGTACTCGATGCCTCCCCCCAGGTTGGGGGTGATGGCCAGGGTGAACGTGGGCCACGGGTACGGGCCGTAGAGCTCACCGAACAGCTCCAGGGCGGCCACCACCTTGGGCATGTAGTTGGCGGTCGTGTCGGCCACGCCCTCGTGGACGCCGACGGTGACCTCGACGGGCTGGGGGGCCATGGCCGTGGCCTGCGCAGTGGTGAACCGCCCGACGGAGATGGCCACGTCGCGGTGGACGGGAGCGCTCCACCGGCCCGGCCCGTCCTCCACCCCGCTGGCCAGCACTGACAGCCCCTCGGGCACGGTGACGGTCATCTCGAAGTCGGCGACCATGGCCACCGACGCCTCGGCGAACGAGCCCGTCGGAGGTTCGGTGGCCCACCCCAGCCCCGGCTCCCAAGCCAGGACCGGGTAGAACGAGCCGAGGCGCACGGCGTCGCCGTCGCGCGACAGCCGGTCGCTCGACGAACGGGGCAGGCCCAGCGTCCACGGCACGACGATGTCGACGGCCCGGCCCGCGCTGTAACGGCCACCCCGATCGACGACCAGCACGGTGGCGCCGTCGAGGGCCGAGCCCACGGGCAGGCCCCCGACCGTCACCGGCCCGGTCTCGATCGCTCCCCCCGCCTGGGTGGGGCGGGGACCGTTGGCCCACAGCCGGAAGACCAGCCGATCGGTGTCGAGGTCGGGCACGAACCTGACCTCGGTGGTGCCCGTCACCGTGTTGGCCGCCAGGTCGACGTCCACCGCCAGCCGGTAGCGGGGCCGCTGAGGATCAGGCAGGGCCCGGCGCGGGGTGGCCGGGCACGTGGGGGCGGTGGCCGGGGGCGGGACCGTCGGGGGCGGGACCGTCGTGGTGGTGGCCGAGGCCCGGCCGGGCGACGCTCCCGGGGCCGGGGCCAGGGCGGCCCCACCCCCTCCCTGGCTGCAGGCGGCCGCCAGCACGGCCATGGCCACCAGGGTGGCCACGGCCATCGGTGGGCGACGCCAAAGCACGCTCCATGGTGGCAGGCGGGCCGAGCCACCCGGTCGCGCCGCCCGTGGGGGGCCGTGCCTGGGGCCTACCTGGGAGCCGGCCACCCCGTTGGCGGGGGCATAGGGTCGGTGGCCATGGCCCAGTTGGTACCCACGTGCGTGTGGCGGGCCGGCCCCGCGTTGGTCCTCGCCCTCGACGAGCGCTTCGGGGCGCCGCACGACGCCTACGTCAACGGTTCCCAGGTGTGGCTGCGCGACGACGGCCCCGGGGCCATGGCCGTCGAGTGGCGCCTGCACCCGGTGGCCGGCTACCAGCGGCCCGCGGCGGTGGGCACCTACGAGCTGTTCGAGGTGGTGGCCGACGCCCTCTCCGCGGGCTCGGAGCCTCCCGCCCCCCTCGACCGCCTGTGGGACGGCCTAGAGGCGTTCGCGGCCTACGGCGAGGAGGTCGAACCGGCCACCCTGGCAGCCGCCTGCTCGGCTGCCCTCGGGCTCCCCCCCGACGCCTCCGGGGTCGCCGACCACCAGGGCATCGCCGACGAATGGGAGCGCTCCCACCGCCGGATGTCCATAGTGGCGGCCCTGCTCGACCAGCTCGGCCGATGACGCGTCCGGCCGGGAGCGCCTCCGGCGCGTGCGGTCCTACGCGCCCTGCATCTGGCGGGCCGAGGCCTCGCCCTCTTCGCCGACCTGCTCGACGGGGCCGCTGTAGACGCGAGCCCAGCGGATCTTGTCGTCTTCCACGCCCAGGATGAAGACGCCCGCGACCTGGGCGGCGTTGCCCGCCCCGTGCAGCTCGACCCACACGGTGTTGCCCGAACGGGCGGAGCGCAGCACCGTGAGCCGGAAGCCGGGCTCGGACTCGAAGATGGCCCGCCAGTTCTTGCGGACCTGGTCGGAACCGGAGAAGTTCCGCGACGGGAAGCACGGCTGGATGCTGTCGAAGTCGGGGTGGACGACCGAGTAGATGCCGTCGACGTCGTGACGGTTGGCCGCCTCCACGAAACGGGCGACGACCGCCATGGGGTCGACTCCCGTCCGCTTTTTCGAGAACAGCACCTGGCCTCCTTTCCGGCCCGCGACCCTAGGGCCCGTCGTCCCCGTCGCGCCACGGTGGGTGCCGGGGAGGATCGAACAGCGTCTCTGACCCCTCGCCCCGGATGGCCCGGAACGCATGGTCCGCCCACCGCTCCCCCCGACCGGCGAGCGGCTGGGGAAGACGGTCCTCGGCGAACCAGCCAGCGTCGGCACACTCCAGGGGGTGCGCCTTGACCGAGCCGCCGACTACCCGGCAGTGGAACACCAGAGAGTACAGCGGGACCTGGGCGAACCCGAGCCGCAGGCCGTCGAGCACGGCGATGAGGCGAACGGGCTCGACCTCGATCCCCGTCTCCTCCAGCACCTCCTTGACGGCTACCTCCGAGGCCGAGTAGCCGATGTCGGCCCACCCCGTGGGGTAGAGCCAGATGCCCGAGTCGGCCCGCTGGACGAGCAGGATCTCGCCCCGGTCGTTGCCCACCACCGCCCCGACGGCCACCTTGGGGGTGGCGTAGCCCGCGACCCCGTGGCCCACCTCCCGCAGCCACTGCTCCACTACTGCCTGGGGGTCACGGCCCGAAGCCACCGACGGGGCCCCACACCGGCCGGCGGCCACCCCGATGTCGGCCGCCACCTTCAGGACCTCCTCGAAGCGCTCGCGCTCGTAGAGGTTGTCGGTAAACCCCAGCCCGGTGCGGGCGATGCCGGCCAGCGCCTCGCTCCAGCGCAGCAGCTCGCGCGGGGAAACGGGCGGCGGCCCCCCGTCCTGGCTGTCCACCGCCACGCTCCTACCCGCCCAGCAGTTCGCCGATACGGGCGAAGAAGGCCGACCGGGCCATCACCTGGCCGGCCCCGGCCGCCTGGGCAGCGTCCATGGCATCTCGGTTGGTGTGGTTGGCGAAGGCGACCACCTCGGTGGTGACGCCCTCGATGGCGGCCACGGCCCCCGGGCGGGTGACGTCGACCACCACCAGGTCGGCGTCCTCGGCAGCCGCGGTGGCCGCCAGGTCAGTCGGGTCTCGGACGAAGGTGACGATGGCCCCGGCGGACATCACCTTCGAGCGGTCCATCAGGTCCGGTATGTAAGCAACTACTTTCCTCATCGGCGGCCACCTCCATGGCGCTGGATGTGAGCGTAAGCCTTGGCCGCCCCCCACAACAGGCCTGCTTCGGCCACCTCGGGCCCGAAGTCGGAGAACGTAGCGGGCGCCAGGTCGTAGTCGTCGTCAGGGTGCAGGCGGGCCTGTACGGAATCCCGCTCCACCGGTGGGACGCCCGCCACCTGCAGGACCCCTGCCGGGTAGCGGACGGCACCCCGCAGCAGGGCCAGGGGGGTCGTCCACTGCTCGTCGACGTCGGCCGCCAGCAGGCGGCGCACCTGGGCCCCGAGCTCGGCCCTGGCCCGCTGGCCGGCGTCGACGGCCGCCCGGCGGGCTTCGTCCAGGCGGGGGTCGTCGGCCGGTAGACGCCCGGCGGCCACCAATTCGGTCAGGCGGCGGTCCACTGACCTCTCCACCCAGGGGCCGAGGGCGCCCTCGACAGCGCTGGCCAACGCCCTAGCATGCGCTTCCACGATGCGCCCATGCTCCCATGACACCGAGGCCGCCGGAGCGTGAGCGCGTGAGGCCCCAGCCGGTGCCGCCCCGCCCCGGCCAGGAGTCGGTATGGGACTACCCCCGCCCGCCCCGGGCCGAGCCCGTACGCCGCCAGTGCGAGGTCATCTTCGCGGGCCGGACCATCGCCATCACGCTGGCCCCTGTCCGAGTCATCGAGACCAGCCACCCGCCTACCTACTACTTCCCACCCGAGTCGGTGATCCCCGGGGCGCTGGTCCCCAACGAGCACCGGACCTACTGCGAGTGGAAGGGCTGGGCCAGCTACTTCGACGTGGTCGGCCCCGACGGCCAGGCCGCCCCGGACGCGGCGTGGACCTACCGCGACCCCAAGCCCGGGTTCGAGGCCATCGCCGACCACATCGCTTTCTACCCCCAGCCCATGGAGGTCTGCCTGGTCGACGGGGACTTCGTGCGGCCCCAACCCGGCGGCTTCTACGGCGGCTGGGTGACGAGCGACGTGGCCGGCCCGTTCAAAGGCGTGCCCGGCTCGGAGGGCTGGTAGCCGGGGCGGCGGCCCGTGCGCTCAACCCTCGACGACGTCACCCAGGAGCTCGACGCCTACGCCCTGCTCGGCGGCCCAGGCCAAGGCGGCGTCGACCGTGGCCCGCTCACCCACGATCTCGCACACCATCCAGCCGAACGTGTCCTCGATGTTGGCCCGGCGGATGTTGGGCAACACGTCGAACAGCCGCATCATGCGCCCGACCACCGGCTCGGTGATCAGGTGCTCTGGGAAGGTCAGCCTCACTCGGGTGGCGGCCATGGCCCGAGCATGGCCCGTCGCCGGGCGGCTGTCCATCAGGGGAGCGGGGGCGAGAGGTTGCCCGACCGGAAACCCTCCAGGTCGAGCGTCACGTAGCGGTAACCGGCCGACTTGACGGCCTCGACTACCTCGGCCCGCCGCCTCACCGCCTCGGGCAGGTCGGGCGCCTCCAGCTCGACCCGGGCCACGTCGCCGTAGTGGCGGACGCGGAGCTGGCCGAACCCCAGCCGCCGCAGGGCGGCCTCGGCCCCGTCCACCTGCCGCAGCCGGCCCAGGGTGACCGGTGTGCCGTGCGGCAGGCGAGAGGCCAGGCAGGCGGCCGCCGGCTTGTCCCACGTGCGCAGGCCCAGCCGCCTCGACCAGTCCCGGACGCCCGCCTTGGTGAAGCCGGCATCGACCAGGGGGAACACCGCGCCCCGGGCGGCGGCCGCCTCCTGACCGGGTCGGTGGTCGCCGAGGTCGTCCAGGTTGACCCCGAGCACGACCACGGCCTCCTCGCGGGCTGCCAGCGGCCCGACGGCGGCCATCAGCTCGGTCTTGCAGTGGGCGCAGCGGTCGCGATCGTTGGCCACGTAGGCGGCCACGTCGAGCTCGAAGGTCTCCACCTCCGACCACCGAAGGCCCCACTCCGCGGCCAGCGCGGCGCACTCGTGGCGCTCGGCCCCGGCCAGCGACGCCGAGACGGCGGTCACGGCCATGGCCGCCGCCGGGCCGAGGGTTTCGTGGGCCACCCAGGCCAGGAAAGCCGAGTCGGCCCCCCCGCTGAAGGCCACCACGACCCTTCCTAGCCCCCTCAGACGCTCACGCAGGGCCTCGATGTCCCCTGCTGGGGCCAGGGGGGCCGTTGCCGGATCGAGGGCTGTCACGGACCTAAGGCTAGGCGGGCGGGGGTAACAAGCACACCGTCGCAGTGGTCCATAGGGTCGGGGCCGACCGAGAGCCCGGAGGATGCCGTGGAGACGACCGTGAACGTGACCGGGGGGCGCCTGGTCCTGCCACCGGAGGTGGCCCGGGCCCTCGGGACGGCCGAGGGCCAGGCCGTGCGGGTCGTCGTGGAGGGCGGTCGGGCCCTGCTGACACCGGCGGCGGGCCCCGCCCGGCCCGCCGCCGCCGGGGGCTTGGGCACAGCCGTCCCCGCCTCGGGAGGCCCAGCCGGTGCAACTGGCAGCCCGGCCGGGGGTGGCCCGGGTGGCTGGACGACGCCGGCCGGCTGGGCCCCAGCAGCCGGCTCGCCCTCGGCCGCGGCGGCCGCGGCCCCGAACCAGTTCGTCGGGGAGGAGGCCAGGCCCCCGAGGCGGGCGTTGAGAACCTTCCTTTACGTCGTGATCGCATCGTTGAGCGCGGCCGCCCTGCTGGGCGTGGCCCTGGTGGCCTTCGGCACGAGGATCAGCTCGACCCAGGCGAGAGTGCTGGGCACGGCCGTGGCCGTGGGTAGCGCCAGCCTGCTGGGTATGTGCTCGGCCGCCTGGTACGACCGGCGGGAGCGGCTGTGGCTGCCGGCCGGGGGCCTGGCCACCTCGGGCCTGGCCCTGCTGCTGACCATCGTCGCCATCTGGGGCGACCCCGGGGGCGACGGTTACTGGCGGGCCTTGGCCTGCGCGGTGATCGTGGCCGTCGCCTGGGCCCTGGCCTCGCTCCTGCTCCACTTCCACGGCCGGGCCGACGCCGTGGACACCGTCGTCCTGGTGACCATCGGGCTCATCGCGGTGTTCACGGCCATGGTCATCATCCCCCTGGCCGTGGCCTGGAGCGGCCCCCAGACGGGCTACGTGCGCGCCGCCGGGGTGGTCCTGATCCTGGCCGTGCTGGGCAGCGTCGTCACGCCCATCCTGGCCCGAGCCAGCCGCAACGGCACCTGACGCCGATAACGTCTCAGCTCTGATCGTCGGTGATGCCGACCCGGGCGAGGATGGCCTCGGGGGGGCCTATGAGGCCGATGTAGAAGGGCCCGAACTCGGCGTAGACGGCCGAGGCCTCGTCGAAGCGCATCTCGTGGACGCACGTCTTGATGGCCCCCGGCTCCTGGGCGAACAGGGTGACACCCCACTCCCAGTCGTCGAGGCCGGTCGAGCCAGTGACGAGCTGGACGACTTGGCCCCGGTACTTGCGGCCCACCCGGCCGTGGCCCTCCATCAGCCGGTAGCGCTCCTCGTAGTCGAGGGCGTACCAGTTGCCGGTGGCGTCACGGCGCTTGGACATGGGGTAGAAGCACACCACCTGGGCGTCGGGCGGCGGGAGTTGGGGGTGAAGGCGGGGCTCGAGGCGCTCGGGCGGCATGCCCCGGGCGTACTCGGACACCTCGGTCAGCGACAGGTAGGAACCCACCAGGTCGAGCCCGGCAGCCACCAGGTCGGCCTGGAGCCGCTGGATGCGCCACAGGTCCGGCCCCAGGGCCATCACGCCGAGCTGGGCCTTGTGGCCCAGCACGGCGAACGTGATGACCTGATGGTCGTCGGCCTGGGCGCCCTTGACGGCCGCCACCACCGCTTCGGGGTCGGCGTCGGAGACGGGCCCGACCTCGAAGAACAGGTGCAGGACGCCCCAGCCCTCCGACGGCGTTACAGGGCCCATGGCCCGATGTTAGGGCTCAGGCGGGCCGGCCGAAGCCGCGGGCACACTCGTTGGCCTGGTACTGGCCGGCGTAGCGCATGACCAGCTCGTTGTTGGACGCCACCGTCTCGCGTGCCCGGTCGGCGCGCGCGGTGTCGTTCACCAGCAGGGACTGGTGCACGTCCTCCAGGGCGATCCAGAGGTTGTTCGTGTTCTGCACGAACAACTCGAACGTGTTGCGGTTCTGGCTGGGGGCGTCGAGCGCCATCAACTGCTCGGTCGCCTCCCGGATGGCGTCGCGGTCGGCCTCGGGATCGTCACCGAGCACCCGCCCGACCTTGTCCTGAGCAATCTCGCATATCTCGTCAGCCGCGGCCGCGTTGGCGCCTTGCGCCCCCCCGACCCCGTCGCTACCGCACGCCGCCAGCAGCAACGCCGCCAGCAGAACGAGACCGCTCCCCCTGATGATCCGACTCACAGTCGCTCCTCCTCGTCAGCCCTCGAACTCGCGCCACCGTTCGGTGGCCGCAAGGCGGGGCCGCCTGATCGAGTACCCCCCATGCCGTAGCGGGATTCTGCCTCGGGAAACCGATCTCCTGCCACTCCACGCGAAAAGAGGGCCGGCTCAGGCCGACCCTCTCTCGCAGTGACGGGTTGAACGCTTCTAGAAGTCGTCCATGCCGGCGGCGGCCGCCGCCTGGTTGGCCTTGGACTCGTCGGGCTTCTCGACGATGACCGCCTCGGTCGTCAGGAAGAGCCCGGCGATCGAAGCCGCGTTCTGCAGGGCGGAGCGGGTGACCTTGGCGGCGTCGATGACGCCTGCCTTGAAAAGGTCCTCGTAGTCGCCGGTGGCCGCGTTGAGACCGGTCGCACCTTCCATGCCGCGAACCCGCTCGACGATGACCCCGCCCTCCATGCCGGCGTTGACCGCGATCTGCTTCAGCGGCTCCTCGAGCGCCCGGGCCACGATGCGCACCCCAGTGCCCTCGTCGCCCTCGATGGTGTTGGCCAGCTCGTAGACCGTGGGCTGGGCCCGCAGCAGGGCCACGCCGCCGCCGGGCACCACGCCTTCCTCCACGGCCGCCTTCGTGGTGGAGACGGCGTCTTCGATGCGGTGCTTCTTCTCCCGCAGCTCGACCTCGGTGGCCGCCCCGACCTTGATGACGGCCACGCCGCCTGAGAGCTTGGCCAGGCGCTCCTGGAGCTTCTCGCGGTCGTAGTCGGAGTCGGTGTTCTCCATCTCGGCCTTGATCTGGGAGATGCGCCCACGGATGTCGGCCTCGTCACCGGCACCCTCCACCATGGTGGTCTCGTCCTTGGTGACGGTCAGCTTGCGGGCCCGGCCCAGCATGTCGAGGGTGACGTTCTCCAGCTTGAGACCGACCTCCTCGCTGATGACCTGGCCGCCGGTGAGGATGGCCATGTCCTGGAGCATGGCCTTGCGGCGCTCGCCGAAGCCGGGCGCCTTGACGGCCACCGACTTGAACGTGCCCCGGATCTTGTTGACGACCAGGGTGGCCAGGGCTTCGCCGTCGATGTCCTCGGCGATGATCACCAGCTGGCGACCGGACTGCATGACCTTCTCGAGGACGGGCAGCAGGTCGCGCACGGCGGAGATCTTCGAGCTCACGAACAGGATGTAAGGGTCCTCGAGGACCGCCTCCATGCGCTCGGGGTCGGTCACGAAGTAGGGGGAGATGAAGCCCTTGTCGAAGCGCATGCCCTCGACGAGGTCCATCTCCATACCGAAGGTCTGTGACTCCTCGACGGTGATGACCCCGTCCTTGCCGACCTTGTCTATGGCCTCGGAGATCATGTCGCCGATCTCGGTGTCGGCCGCGGAGATGGCGGCCACCTGGGCGACCTGCTCCTTGGACTCCACGTCTACGGCGATGTCCTTGATGGCGGCCACGGCGCTCTCGACGGCCCGCTCGATGCCCTTCTTCAACGACATGGGGTTGGCGCCCGCGGCCACGTTGCGCAGGCCCTCGCGGACCATGGCCCAGGCCAGCACGGTGGCGGTGGTCGTGCCGTCGCCAGCCACGTCGTCGGTCTTCTTGGCCACTTCTTTGACCAGCTCGGCGCCGATGCGCTCCAGCGGGTCTTCGAGGTCGATCTCCTTGGCGATGGATACGCCGTCGTTGGTGATCGTGGGGGCCGCCCACTTCTTGTCGAGCACGACGTTGCGGCCCTTGGGCCCCAAGGTCACGCGCACGGCGTCGGCCAACTGGTTCATGCCCCGCTCCAGCGCGCGCCGGGCGGTCTCGTCGAACGCGATCATTTTCGCCATAAGGGGTTCCTCCGTGGGGGAGCGGCTCGATTGGCCCGGGTGACCGGGTGTGCCGTTAGCACTCTCGTCTGTCGAGTGCTAACGATACCGCGTCCACCCGGCCCGCGTGCAAGCGCCATCCGGGACCGGGCCGGCCCCGAAGCCCTTGCGGACCGGTTGCCGCCGGAGGTCCTCAGATGCGACTTCGGCTCCTAACTGACGGGCGGCCCCGCCTGGCCCGGGTTCCCCGCCGGCTTCGTCTACGGCTTCGCCTACGCCTCCCCCTCGCCGGCCGCCTCGCCGGCCGCCTCGCCGGTGCGGCCGAAACCGGCCGCCCGGGCGGCGTCCACGAACCCGGACACCACAGCCGGGTCGGCCACGTGGCGGGCGTTGAAGTACGGCTCCTCGTAGATGTCCTCGCGGGAGACGCCCAGCTCCGACAGGCCCACGGTCAGCTCCTCGACCATGGCCCCGTTGCCGGCCAGGAGGAACCGGCGGTCGGCCAGGGCCGGGAGCAGGGGCGGCAGGGACGAGGTGAGCCGGCCCCGCAGCCCGGCCCATCCCGGCGGGGGCTCCGAGAGCGAGACGTGGTAGCGGAAGCTCGGGTGTGCGGCCGTCAGGCGGTCGAGCTCGCCCGTCAAGCAGATGTCGTCGGGCTGGCGCAGCCCCCAATAGAGATCGATGGCCCGCCCCGGGTCAGACCGCAGGAGCACGGTCGACAGCGACAGGAAGGGGGCGATCCCGACCCCGGTGGCCACCAGGGCCACCGCTCCGTCGCCTGCGGCTTTCACCATCGAGCGCCCCGTCGGGCCTCGGAACATGATCTCGTCACCCAGGCCCAGCGAGGCCAGGTGGGCCGACATGCGCCCGCCCTTGACCACCCGCACGAGCAGGTCGAACCGGCGGTACTCGGAGGGGGCCGAAGCGATGCAGTACGTCCCCCGCCGGTAGCCCCGGTCAGGCACGTGCAGCTCGACGCGTACGAAGTTGCCGGGGACGAACTTGAACGGCCGGTCGTCGGTGACCTCGAACCCCAGCCGCAGGGTGCCCGTGCGGGTCAGCCAGTCCACCGAGGCAACCTCGGCCCGGCGGTCGCACCGGCTCTCCTCCGACCAGCGCTCCTCGAGATGACCGGCCAGGTCATCGCGGTCGACCCGCCCACGGGGCTTGCGCCCTTGGAAGTTGCCGCCCGGGGGGACTGGGATCCCCTGCTCGGAGATCGACTGGGTAGCCGACTCCGACCCGGTGATCCCGCCGAACCGGGCGTACCAAGGCGGCCGCTCGGGCCCCTCGCCCACAGCTCTAGCCCCCGGCCACCGCCGGGATGATCGACACCGTCTGGCCGTCGGCCACGGGCGTGTCGAGCCCCTTGACGAACCTGACGTCCTCGTCGGCCACGAACACGTTGACGAAGCGCCTCAGGCTGCCCGTGGTGTCGAACAGGCGCTCACGGAACCCGGGGTGAGCGGCCTCCAGCGCACCAAGGACCTCGCCCACGGTGGAACCCTCGGCCCTCACCTCGGCCTCGCCCCCCGAGAGGGACCGGAGTTGGGTCGGTATGCGGACGATGGCACTCACGGCTTCTCCTCGTACAGGTCCGGGCCCAGGGCGGCGTTGAACGCCTCCAAGGTCGGGGGGATGGTCACGGTCGGGCCGGCCTTGTGGGCCACCGACTCGATCGTCTTGAGGCCGTGGCCGGTCACGTAGGCCACGACCCGCTCTTCGCTGCGCACCACGCCCGCGGCCGCCAGTTTGGCCAGGGTGGCGATCGTCACCCCGGCGGCCGTCTCGGCGAAGATGCCCTCGGTGCGGGCCAGCAGGCGCATGCCCTCGACCAGCTCCTCGTCGGTCACGGCCGCCAGCGCACCACCGCTCTTGCGGACCACGTCGAGGGCATACCAGCCGTCAGCCGGGTTGCCGATGGCGATCGACTTGGCGATGGTGTCGGGCTTGACCGGCCTCACGTAGTCGTGGTGCTCGGTGAAGGCGGTGGCGATCGGTGCGCAGCCCGCGGCCTGAGCGCCCGACACCCGGACGTGGGGCTGCTCGTCGAGCAGGCCCACCTTCCACAGCTCGTCGAAACCCTTGGCGATCTTGGTCAGCTGGGAACCCGAGCCCACGGGGACCACTACGTGGTCAGGGGTCTGCCAGCCGAGCTGCTCGGCCGTCTCGAAGGCGAGGGTCTTCGAGCCCTCGGCGTAGTAGGTGCGCAGGTTGACGTTCACGAACGCCCACGTAGGCTGCTCGGAAGTCAGCTCGGCGCACAGCCGGTTGACGTCGTCGTAGCTGCCCTCGACGGCCACCAAGTGGGGCCCGTACACCGAGGTCATGACGATCTTGCCGGCTTCGAGGTCGGCGGGCACGAACACCACGTGGCGCATGCCGGCCCGGGCCGCGTGGGCGGCCACCGAGTTGGCCAGGTTGCCGGTCGAGGCACACGCCGCCACCTTGAACCCCAGCTCGCGCGCCCGGGCCAGGGCCACGGCCACCACCCGGTCCTTGAACGAGCCCGTGGGGTTGACGGTGTCGTTCTTGATCCACAACTCGCCCAGGCCCAGCTCGGCGGCCAGCCGGTCGGCCCGCACGAGCGGGGTGAACCCCGCCCCTAGGTCGACGGCCCCGTCGTTACGGGCCGGGAGCAGGTTGGCGTAGCGCCATACCGACAGCGGTCCGGCGGCCACCGACTCGCGGGTGGTGGCGGCCGCGATCGCGTCGTAGTCGTAGTCGACCTCGAGCGGGCCGAAGCAGAACTCGCAGACGTGGAGCGCCTCCGCCGGGTAGGCGCGGCCGCACTCCCGGCATCGCAGACCAGTCACGAACTCCACGAGGACCTCCTCATCGAACCGGGCATTGGCACCTGGCTTGTCGCTGGTTGCCGCGGCGTCGACGGGCCCGTCCCTCAGCCGCTCTGGATGATTGTCCACCATGATGGCGGGCAACTTTTCAGTCGTCAAAGCGTATTGGACGACAATGGCCGTCATGGGCCCCCTGCGCTTCGACCGGCGCGCGTTCTCTCCCGCGGCGGTGGCCGCGGCCAAGGGCGGCCGGACGGTGTCGGTCTGCCTCCCGGCCCGGGACGAGGCCGCCACCGTGGGGACCATCGCGGCCCGCATCGCCGCCCTCGACGTGGTGGACGAGGTGTTGGTGGTCGACGACGGCTCCACCGACGCCACCGGCGAGACGGCTTCGGCCGCCGGGGCCATGGTGGTCACCTCCAGGAACGGAGCGGGCCAGCAGGCGGGCAAGGGCGGGGCGCTGTGGACGGCCGTGGGAGCCGCCCGGGGCGATGTCCTGGTGTTCTGCGACGCCGACCTGGTCGACTTCGACCCGTCCTTCGTGACCGGGCTCCTGGGCCCTGTCCTGACCGACGAGCGGGTGGCTTTCGCCAAGGGGACCTACGCCCGGCCCGGCGACGGGGGCCGGGTCACCGAACTGGTCGCTCGGCCCCTGATCTCGCTGCTCTTCCCCCACCTGGCCGGCTTCGGCCAACCGCTGGGCGGCGAGCTGGCCGCTCACCGGTGGGTGCTCGAAGCCGTCCCGTTCGTGGCCGGGTACGGCGTCGACATCGCCCTGCTGGTCGACGTGGCCGCTCTCGTGGGTCTCGAGGCCATGGCCGAGGTCGACCTGGGGGAGCGCCGCCACCGCAACCGTCCGCTCTCCGAGCTGCGGCCCCAGGCCCAGGAGGTGATGGCCGCGGCCTTCTCCCGGGCGGGCGTCGGCGGGCCCGTGCCCGAGCACCCTCCCCGGGGCGCTCGGCGAGACGAGCGTGCAGGCCGGTGACGACGCTCTACGTCGACATCGACGGCACGCTGGTCGGCCCCGGGGGGGACCTGTTCTGGGGGGGCTCGACGAGGGTGGCCGAGGCCCTGGTCAAGGCCCGGCAGGCCGGTCTGGACGTGGTACCCGTGTCGGGCCGGGGGCGGGTGCAGGTGTTCGAGCTCTGCCGGTTGCTGGGCCTGGGCCGGGGCCTGGCCGAGCTGGGGTGCGTCCACGTCGAGGGCCGGGAGGTGCGCTACGAGCTCGGGACGTTCCCGTTCGTGGGCCAGACGCCCGTGCAGGCCATGCACCAGCGGGGAGCCATTGCGGCCGTCGCCGGACTGGGCCTCGTCCCCTTCGACCCGTGGAACGAGGGGCGCGAGGCCACCTTCCTGCTGCGCGGCCCGGTCACCGCCGCGCAAGCCACCGCCCACCTCGCCTCGCTGGGCTTCGACTGGTGCGAGGTGATCGACAACGGCCACGCTCACCACCTGGCGCCCACCGGGACGGGCAAGGCGGCCGCCGTGCGGGCCGACATGGCCCGCCATGGCCTGGCCCCGCCGGCTACGGCGTACGTGGGCGACTCGGCCAGTGACCTGGCCTGCGCGGCCGAAGTCGGCCAACTGTGGCTCGTGGCCAACGCCGACCCGGCCCTGGCCTGGCCCAACCGCACCACGGGCCCCTACGGCGAAGGCGTGGCCGAGGTCGTCGACCGGCTTCTGGCCGCCGCCAGGTAAGAGGCCCCGCGAAACCTGCGCGGGAACCGTGGGCGAAACGCCCACGGTTCCCGCGCAGGTTTGCCGGGGTCGGGCCGCCGGGCAGTTAGGGTTCTGGCATCGTCGCCGAGCCAGAACACCTCGTCGTCGTCTCCAACCGGGGCCCGCTGTCGTTCTCACGGAGTGACGACGGGCAGCTCGTCGCCCGCCGCGGGGCGGGAGGCCTCGTGTCCAGCCTCGGCCCTCTCGTACGCGACACGGGGGCCATGTGGCTGGCCGCGGCCATAAGCGACGCCGACCGGGAGGCGGCCGCCCAGGGCCCGATCGAAGCCGAGGGCTTCCGGATCAGGTCCCTGGCCGTCGACGCCCGCGACTACCGCATGTTCTACGACGTGGTGGCCAACTCCACCTTGTGGTTCCTCCACCACGAGCTGTTCGACCTGTCGCGCCGGCCCCGCCTCGACCGGCGCTGGCACAGTTCGTGGGACGCCTACCGGCGGGTCAACCGCACGTTCGCCCAGGCCGTGATCGACCATGCCCCCGAGGGCGCCACCGTGCTCGTGCAGGACTACCACCTGGCATTGGTAGGCACGTGGCTGGCTCAGGAACGGCGCGACCTGCGGGCCGTCCACTTCACCCACATCCCCTTCTGCGACCCGGCGTCGCTGCGCATGCTGCCCACGACGGTGGCCGAGGAACTGCTCGTGGGCATGAGCAGCCACCAGTCGTGCGGCTTCCACGCCCGGCGATGGGCGGCCAACTTCGCGGAGTGCTGCCAGCAGGTCCTGGGCTTCGAGCCCGCGACGTTCGTGGCCCCCTTGTCCCCCGACCACGAGGACATCGCCTCGACAGCCCGGTCGCCCCAGTGTGCGGCCGCCCTCGAGGAGCTCGACGAGAGGGTCGGCGACCGCAAGCTGGTGCTCCGGGTCGACCGCATCGAGCTGTCGAAGAACCTCCTGCGCGGTTTCTGGGCGTTCGACGAGCTCCTGGGGGCGCACCCGCAGTGGCGGGGCCGGGTGGTCTTCGCCGCACTGGTGTACCCCTCACGGGAATCGCTGCCCGAGTACCTGGCCTACCGCCAAGAGGTCGAGTCGGTGGCCCACCTGCTCAACGACCGGTGGGGTACCCCCGACTGGACGCCTGTCCTGCTCGACACCTCGGACAACTTCCCGGCGTCGGTGGCCGCCCTGCGCCGCTACGACGTGCTGCTGGTGAACCCCGTTCGCGACGGCCTCAACCTGGTGGCCAAGGAGGGCGCGCTGCTCAACGAGCGCGACGGTGTGCTCGTGCTCAGCCGGGAGGCGGGCGTGTGGGAGGAGTTGGGCCCGGCGGCCCTCGGGGTCAACCCCTTCGACGTCACCGCCACGGCCGACGCCATGGCTGCGGCCCTGGCCATGGAGCCCGGCGAGCGGGCCAGCCGGGGGGCCTCGGCCCGAAAGCTGGTGGCCCGGCGCAGCCCTCGTCACTGGCTGGACGACCAGCTAGCGGCGGCGACGCGCGACCCCGGGCCGGCCAACCCCTTGGTCGGCGCGCCCTAGGCCTACCCGGCCACCAGGTCCCGCAGGAAGGCGAGCACGCCCGCAGGGCCGTCGACCACCACGTCGGCCCCGGCCAGCAGGGGGGCGGGCGCCTCGGGGCTGTCCACCCCCACCTTGACGGCGGTGAACTCGGCCTGCTCGGCCAGCCGGTCGAGGGCCTCGAAGGCCTCCAGGTCACCCCAGTCGTCGCCTGCGAAGCAGGCGGCCGCCAACCCGGCGGCCAGAGTGGTCACGGTCGTCCCCTTGCCGTGAGGGACAGGTGGGCGCAGCTCCACCGACCTGCGGGCGGGGTGGACCTCCAGCCCCGTGCTCTCGGCCGCGGCCGCGGCCCACGCCGAGACGGCTCGCTCCTGGTCGGGCCGGCGCCGGTAGTGGAGGGTGAGCGAGAGGCCCTTGTCCTCGACCTCGGCACCCGCCAGCTGGCGGCGGGCGGCGGCCGCTGTCGAGGTCACCACCGGACGCCACGGCTCGGCACCAGGTGCGGCCACCACCCGGCCCTCCTCGACCGTCTCCAGCCCGTGGAGGCCCCACAGCTCCACCCCTTCCACCGCGAAGTGGGCCAGTAGGAAGCCCGCGGGCCGGCCCGACACGACCGCCACCCGGCCGAAGCGCAGGGCCAGGGCCCCGAACACCTCGCCCGCCCCGGTGATGGCCCTGGCCGTCGTGGGGTCCTCGACGATGGGGGCCAGGGTGCCGTCGAAGTCGCAGAAGACCCCGGCCCGCAAGGGGTCGCCAGTCAGGGGGGCCGTGATCGACCCCCCACGAGGAGCCACCGCCACTAGCGAACGGTCGTCGAGGTGCTCGAGCTCGTGGGGGCCGAGGTGGCATCGGGCAGGCGCAGGTCGGCCCCGATCACCACGATGATGTCGGCGTCGCGGGTCTCGGGGACAGGAGGGGTGTCCTCCATGACCCGCAGCGAGCTGTTGGGTAGGACCAGGAACTGGGCGAGCGCCCGGGCTTCGGCCTCGAAATCGGCTTTGTACTGCACCTGGGACGCCTCCACCACCCGGGTGGCGTCGAGCGGGGCCAGGGCGTTGTAGCCCTGCTGGCCCAGGATGTCGGTCGTGCGCCCGGCCAGGCCCGAGGTGGTGGTGCCGTTGGCCGCCAGCACCCTGACATCAGCGGGGGGCCGCACCGGGCGGGTGGTCGGCGTGGGCCCGACGGGGTCGGCAGGCTCTTCCTCGATGGTGGTGGACGTCGTCTGGCCCGTGCGCACCTGCTCGGCGAACGGCGGGTTGCCGCTGTCGAAGTTCTGGAGCAGGACGATCCCCAGCAGCAGGGCGATACCGAGGAGGAACACGCCGCGGCCACCCGCACCGGTTGCTGCCGCGCCCCCTGGTCGCTCGGCGCCCACCCGCCCTGACCTCAGCGTCCCGGCGGGTACATCGCCGGGCGGCCCACGACGCGTGCCCGCCGGCGCTCGGCCTGCACCCGGCGGAGCCGCCGGACCAGCAGGGGGTCGTAGGAATAAGCGTCAGGCGATGTCATGAGGGAGTTGAGGACCTTGTAGTAGCGGGTCGGCGAGAGCCCGAGATCGGCACGGATGGCCGCCGTCTTGGAGCCCGGTGCCATCCACCACGATCGCTCGAAATCGAGGATGGCGCGCTCACAATCGCTGAGTCCCATTAGGGGCAGGTTGCTCCCCCTGAGCTCTGAGTTCAAGCATCCCCCGGCTAGCCTGTCACACAGCACGGGCCGTCGCCCGCTCGCCGGTGTGGCGCAGTCTGGTAGCGCAGGCGACTTGTAATCGTCAGGTCGTCGGTTCGAATCCGACCACCGGCTCGCCGCTGGGCCCGGGAACTTCCTGGTCAGGCCACCGCCACGACTTCGAGCTGGTCGGAGTCGCGAGAGCTGAGATGGGCCTCCAACTTGCGCTTGATGCGCTGGAGGGCGTTGTCGATCGACTTCACATGCCGGCCCAGCAGAACGCCGATCTCCTGGTAAGAACGTCCTTCGAGGTAGAGCCGTAGCACGTCCACCTCGAGGTTCGACAGCATGGCCGCCATCATCGCCTCCATAGCCGCCATGCCTTCGCCCGAGACCACTTCGTCGGCCGGGTCGGGCACGTGGTGGTCGTCGAGCAGCTCCTCCACCCACCACTCGGCCGGGTCGTCGATGACCCGCAGGCCCGACAGCGACACGTAACGGTTGAGCGGCTGGTGCTTCTGGCGGGTGGCCGTCTTGATGGCCGTGATGATCTGGCGGGTGATGCACAGCTCGGCGAAGGCCCGGAACGACGCCTGGCGGTCGGGCCGGAAGTCACGGACGGCCTTGAAGAGCCCGATCATGCCTTCCTGCTCGATGTCGTCGAAGTCGGCCCCCACGAGGAAGTAGCAGCGGGCCTTGGCCCGGGCGAACCGGCGGTAGCGCTCCAAGAGCTGGTTGAGGGCCTGGACCTCGCCTTGGTGGAACAGCTCGACCAGCTCGTCGTCGGAGACGGCGTACCGAGGGTGCTCCAGGTGGGTTTCCGGCATTCAGGGTGCTCCTCGATGGTGCGGCGGAGGCTGCGGCGGGTCGGTATGTGATTTCTGCCTAGAGGCGACCTGACTGTTCTACATACCGTCACTCCGCGTGTCAATGGCCGCGCCGTCGGTTCGCGCAGAAATCGGTCAGGAACGGGCCGGGCCCCGCTGGCGGGCGAGCTCGAACAGGCTCACGGCGCCCGCCGCGGCGACGTTGAGCGAGGCCAGCCGGCCCCGGAGCGGGATCGACACGAGCACGTCGCACCGCTGGCGGACGAGCCGGGACAACCCCGGGCCCTCGGCCCCCAGCACGGCCATGACCGGACCGTCGCCCAAGCTGGTCGAGAAGAGGTCCTCGCCTCCGTCGGCCACCAGACCGACCGTCCACAGCCCGAGCTCCCGGGCGCGGGCCACGGCCGCGGGGATGCCGCCCACCACGGCCATAGGCAGGTGCTCCACGGCGCCGGCGGCTGCCTTGGTTACGGCCGGGGTCACGTGGACGGCCCGGTGGCGGCCCAGGACCACCCCGGTGACACCTGCGGCTTCGGCCGTACGCAGCAGGGCCCCCAGGTTCTGGGGGTCGGTGACCCCGTCGAGGGCGAGCAGGAAGGGGGGCTCACCGCCAGGGCCCGAGCGGCACAGGTCCTCGAAGTCGACCTCGGCCAGGGGCTCGGCCCGGGCCAGCACCCCCTGGGGGGCCTCGGTACGGGCGGCGGCGTCAATGCGTCCCCGGGGCACCCACCGCACGGCCGTTCGCTTCTGCTCGGCCAGCCCCACGATCTCGTCGATCACCGGCGCGGGACTGAGGTCCTCGGCCAGCCATACCTCGCGCACCCGCCGCCGACCAGCGGCCAGCAGCTCGGCCACCGCCTGGCGGCCCTCGACCTGCTCGCCGCCCAGGCCCTTCTCCTCGGACCGGGACCGGGCCCGGCCCGTGGGCGGTCCCCCTCTGGTCCCGCGGCCCGAACCGAAGCGTCGACCCCCGCTCCCCTCGCTCTCCCCGGCCCGCCCTCCCCGGGCGCCCCGGTTGCTGCCACCACGGGTCGACGGGGGCGCGGGAGGCCTGGCCCGGCCCGTTCCCCGGCCCCCGGCCGGCGGGCGGCCCTGGCCGCCCTGGCGGTCCTGGCTGCCTTTCCGGCGGGGTGGGCGGCCGCCGTCAGCCACTCTCGCCGGCTTCGCCGTCTCGCTGCTCCAGCAGGGCGACGGCCCAGCAGGCGATGCCCTCAGCCCGGCCCAGCGCACCCAGGCCCTCGGCCCGCTTTCCCCCGACGGTGACCGGGGCGCCGACGGCGGCCGAGAGCCGCTCCTCCATCTCCTCACGGCGCGGGGCCAGCCGGGGGTTCTCGAGCACGACCTTGCAGTCGACGTTGACCGGTTCCCAGCCGGCCTGGCCGACGAGGACCACCGCTCTTCCGAGCAAGCCCATGCTGTCGGCCCCCGCCCATTCGGGGTCGGTGTCGGGGAAGTGCCGGCCCAGGTCGCCCAGCCCGGCCGCCCCCAGCAGGGCGTCGGCCACCGCGTGAGCCACGACGTCGGCGTCGCTGTGGCCCGAGAGGGGCCGGCCCTCGGGGAACTCCACGCCCCCGAGCACGAGCATCCGCCCGGCCCCGGCGAGCGCGAAGGGATGGACGTCGAAGCCCATGCCGACCCGGTGGCGGCTCACGGCCGTCCTGGCCCCAGGTCGGACGCGTTGGTGACCTTTCGGTTGCCCGCCTCGCCGGGGACGATCACCACCACCCCGCCGTCCGCCTCGACCAGGGCGGCGTCGTCGGTGGCGTCGGCCCCCTGGGCGTGGGCCCGGCGCAGGGCGGCCGCCCGGAAGGCCTGGGGGGTCTGCACGGCCACGAGCTCGGACCGTTCCAAGGTGGAGGTGACCAGGCTGCCGCTGACCCGCTTGACCGTGTCGGTAACCGGCACCCCCGGCACGGCCCCGTCGGCACCCGCCAAGGCGGCGACCACGGCCCTGAACAGTTCGGGTGTAGCCCAGGGACGGGCGGCGTCGTGGACCACCACGACCTCGGCTTCGGCGGGCACCACGGCCAGTCCGGCCCGCACCGACTCCGAGCGCGTCGCACCCCCGGCCACGACGGCGTCGACCGAGGGCTCGGCCTCGGTCGACCTGTCGGCCGGTACGACCAGCACCACGCCGTGGGCCACCGCTCGCGCCGCGGCCACCGACCAGTCGACCACGCGCCGGCCGTCGAGCAGCTCGTACTGCTTGCGGGCGCCGAACCGGCTACCGGAGCCGGCCGCGACCACCACCGCCCAGACGGGTCCTACGGCAGTGCCTCGTCGAGCTTCTTCTCGGCCTCGGCCTCGTCGACCGAGAGGGCGAAGGTCAGCTCGGACACCAGTATCTGGCGGGCCTTGGTCAGCATGCGCTTCTCGCCCGCGGAAAGGCCCTTGTCCTTCTCGCGGATGGACAGGTTCCGCACGACCTCGGCCACCTGGTAGATGTCACCCGACTTCAGCTTCTCGACGTGGTTCTTGAAGCGACGGGACCAGTTCGTCGGCATCCGGGCCTCCTTCTTGCGGAGGACGGCGAACACCTCCTCGACCTCCTCGTCGTTGATGACCTCCCGCAGGCCTATGGCCTCGGTGTTGTCGGCCGGGACGCTGAGGGTCAGGTCGCCGTACGCGAGCTTGAGGACGAGGTACTCGCGGTCTGCGCCGAACCAGTCCTTCGTCTCCCTCTTTTCGATGACAGCTGCGCCGTGGTGCGGGTAGACGACCTTGTCACCGACATCGAAGGACATGGATCTCCCAGGAACGAGACAACAACGGGACAACAACCAGAGTGCCAGGAATGCCGACCAACGACAACTTGCCGGCGCGGCCGGCGATCAGCCGTAGCGGTCGAGGATGCTGCTCTCGGCCAGCCGGGACAGCCCTTCCTTGATGGCCCGCGCCCGCGTCTCACCGATCCCCTCGACCTCGTCGAGGTCGTCGACCGTGGCCCGCAGGATCTTCTGGAGCGAACCGAAGTGCTCCACAACCCGCTCGATCACCACGTCGGGCAGGCGGGGGATCCGCGACAGGATGCGGTAGCCGCGTGGCTGGAGGCTGATCTCCACGTCGGAAGCCTCGACCGGGAGACGGAGGACGGCCGTCACCAACTTGAGGTCGAGCAGGTCTTCGGTGCTCATCTCCGCCAGCGCAGCCATGGCCTGGCTCAGCTGCCAGTCGTCGGCCACCTGGAAGTAGTCCTTGATCACCAGGCGGCGGTCGTCTTCGACGCCACCCATGAGCTCGACGAGCTGGAGGCGTACGAGGCGGCCATCGGTGCCCAGCTCGATGATGTAGTCGCGGATCTCCTCGGCGATCCGTCGGACCATCTCGGCCCGCTGGAGGGCGACGACCACCTCGCGCACGGTCACCAGGTCTTCCACCTCGAGGGCTGACAGCTCGCCTGACACCGTGTCGAGCCGGTTCTTGTAGCGCTCCAGGGTCTGGAGGGCCTGGTTGGCCCGGTTGAGCAGCCGGGCCGAGGGCTCCAGCGGGTGCTTGACGTCGCCGTGGTAGACGGCGATGACGGCCATGTCCTCGGAGACCGACACCACCGGCACACCGATCGAACGGGCCACCCGCTCAGCCGTACGGTGGCGGGTGCCCGTCTCGGACGTGGGCACGTTGGGGTTGGGCACGAGGTGGACGTTGGCCCGGGCGATACGGCTGGCATCCGCGGCCAAGATGATGGCGCCGTCCATCTTGGCCAGTTCGGACAGGCGGGGGGGCGTGAACTCGGCGTCGAGCAAGAAACCGCCCGAGCAGATGGCCAGCACCTCGGGGCCGTCGCCTATGACGACGAGCGCGCCACGGTTGCCCTGGAGGATGCGGTCGAGCCCTTCCCGGAGCGCAGTACCGGGCGCCACCGCCGCCAGAGCGTCGGTGAACGCCAGATGCCGCCTGGAAGGCACGCTGGAATGCTAGCGCCTCTGCCGCCCCCATTGCACCGGGGTTGGCGTCCCTCGACCGCTCGAACTCCGGCCCGCCCCCGCGACTTGGAGGCCGACCTGGCGGGCGTCGAGGCCGGCCAGGCCGAGGGCGTCGCTCAAGGTCGACGCCCTCATGGCGACCATGCCCGGGGGCGGCTCGGGCGCCGACGCGGGCACCAGGGCGGACCGGAACCCGAGGCGGGCGGCCTCGGCCATCCGCCGGCCCAGATGGGGTACCTGGCGCAGCTCGCCCCCCAGGCCCACCTCGCCGCAAGCCACCAGGTCGGGGGGCAACGGCCGGTTGCAGGCCGACGAAGCCACGGCCAGCGCCAGCGGCAGGTCGGCCCCGGGGTCGGTCACGCGTGCCCCGCCGGCGGCCATGGCGTAGACGTCGCACCCCGGCGTGCGCACGCCCGAGCGCCGGTCGAGCACGGCCAGCAGCAGGGCCAACCGGCCGCCGTCGACGCCCTGGGCCGACCGCCTAGGAGGTGCACCCTGGGGGGCGGGCACCACCAGGGCCTGGAGCTCGACCATCAGCGGGCGGTTGCCGTCGATCGCGGGGACGACCACCGACCCGGCCACCCCTGGGAGCCGGTCGGCCAGGAACAGGTGGCCGGCGTCGTCGACCCCTTCGAGGCCGCCCTCACCCATCTCGAACAGGCCCACCTCGCTGGTGGGGCCGAAGCGGTGCTTTACGGCCCGCAGCAGGCGCAGGGCGTGGTGGCGGTCGCCGGAGAACGACAGCACCGTGTCGACCATGTGCTCGAGCACCCGGGGACCGGCCAGGCTGCCGTCCTTGGTGACGTGGCCGACCAGGACGGTCGAGATCGTGCGCTCTTTGGCCAGGCGCACGAGCTGGTGGGCACAGTGGCGGACCTGGCTCACCGACCCGGCGGCCCCGCTCACCCCACCGTCGGAGAGGGCCTGCACCGAGTCGATCACCAAGAAGCGGGGCTCGACCTGGCTGACCCGCTCCAGCACCGTGGCCAGGTCGGCTTCGGCCACCACCCACAAGTCGGGCGAGACCGTCTCCAAGAGGCTGGTGTCTTTCGTGTTCGGCGCGACGCGCAGAGGCGCCCGACCTGCCTCTGACCAGCGCCTTTCAGCTGAGCCGCGAACAGGGCTGTCGGCCGCCTGAGGAGGGTTCAGGCACCAGCCCTTTAGCCGCTCGGCCCGCAGGCGCACCTGCTGGGGCGACTCCTCGGCGGCCACCAGCAGGCACCGCCGGTCGCGGGCCAAGCCGGCCAGCACCTGCAGGAGAAGGGTCGACTTGCCGATCCCGGGCTCGCCGCCCAGCAGGGTCACCGACCCGGGGACGAGCCCGCCGCCCAGCACCCGGTCGACCTCGGCCACGCCCGTCGGAGCGGGCGCCCACAACCCGGCGCTCACCTGGCCGATGGGCTCGGGCTCATGCACGGTCGCCACCCACGCCCGGCCCTCGGCGATCGGCGGAGCCTCCTCGCCCAGGGTGCCCCACTCCCCACACCCGGCACAGCGCCCCACCCACCGGGGCGACGGCACGCCGCACCCCGAGCACCTGTACGTGGCGTTGGCCCGGCTCATGGCGGCCACCGTACCGAGGGGGGTATGACATTTAGGGTTCCTCGGTAGGTCCACCACCCCGGTGGCGGGCCTCCGTAGGGTTCGCCGGGTCGGTTCTTCCGGTTCGGCTCGGTGTATGACCGGAGCGGCTGCAAGGTCGACTCCTCAAAGCTGATCGT